>NZ_JBFJHD010000001.1:0-62524 GCF_041613455.1 Pseudoalteromonas sp.
GGCGCTATTCGTTAAGTCGTTAAAGTTAATATGCGTTTTGGTGGCCAGTGGGTGTGAGGGCGGCGCAATGACACACATTTCATCGTGGCTAAAGACACTTGAGATCAAATCAGGGTGGTGCGCTTGACCTTCTATCAGCGCTATGTCGAGTTCAAAGTCGTGTAGTTTTTGACAAATAAGTGCTGAATTTGAGATAAAGATTTGCTGTGAATAATGTTTTTCTTGTTCTCTAAAATCGCTCAGTAAAGTGGGGAGAATATGATTGCCAATAGTATCACTGGCGCCTATTTTTAATGCTCCTGCTACCTGAGCATTATCGGTAAATAAAGCATCAATACTACTTGCCCTATTAAGCAATTCATCGGCTAAAGGCAGTAGTTTTTGCCCCTCTTGGTTTAAAATAAGTCGATGGTTGACGCGATCAAACAACGGGTGCCCCAACTGCTTTTCAAGCTCACTAAGTGCCATACTCACAGCTGCTTTAGATAAGCACAGTGATTCGGCGGCAAGCGTTAGTGTGCTGTGCTGAGTAATACTGACAAACACATTAAGTTGTTTAAGTGAGATATTCACGGCCATAGTTAAAAAGTCAGCAGGCTATTTTAACGATTACAGCAGGCATGTTTAGCATTGCTGCGTCGTTACAATTAGCTTGTTTTAGTTGCATTATTGGCTTTTATAATAGCATTAATTAACGCAGGAAATTGACTATTTAATGCAGCTAAATAGTCAATTAAGCTTGTGCCAGCGCTATACTTAAGCGCATATTATGCTGAAATTGCATTCAGTCAGTCGCATACAAGTCGCATTATCAACGTCGTTTACATACGCAGTACAGCGAGTTACGCATAGCGAAAAGAACTTAAGCCCCTGTTATCAATATCGGTTTCATTGCCCGAAACAATATCGGCCAGTAGCTTTCCTGAGCCGCATGCCATCGTCCAACCAAGTGTGCCATGGCCGGTATTAGTAAATAAATTAGCAATTTTTGTTTTACCTATAATGGGGGTGCCATCTGGGGTCATTGGTCGTAGCCCGGTCCAATATTGGGCTTTAGCAAGATCGCCCGCGCGTGGAAATAAATCATCGGTCACCATGGCAATAGTTGCTTTACGCTTTGCGGCTATGTCTAAGTTAAATCCCGCTAATTCAGCAGTGCCCGCCACGCGAATGCGGTTATCAAACCGAGTAAGTGCCACTTTAAAGGTTTCATCCATCACTGTTGAGCGGGGGGCAAAGTCAGCATTGGTTATCGGTATTGTTAGCGAGTAACCTTTTACTGGATAGACAGGTAAATTAACCCCGAGTGGTTTCAATAGCGGTGCAGAGTAGCTACCTAAGGCAACCACGTAAGCATCAGCACACAGCGTGCCTATTGACGTATTAACTGCGGTGATTTTTTCATTGTCAGTGACTAAATTATTTACTTGTACATTAAATTTAAAGGTCACGCCTGCCTGTTTGGCCAGTTCCGTAAGCTGTTGGCAAAACTGAAAACAATCGCCGGTTTCATCATCAGGAAGGTGTAAGCCAGCCACTATTTTATTTTTCACAAATGCTAAACCGGGCTCCGTTTGCACGCACTCATCAACATTAAGTAGCTTAAAGCGGGTATCGCTATTTGCTAATAATTGCATATCTTTTTGCACCGCATCTACTTGCGATTGATTTCTAAATACCTGCAACGTACCCTGTTGGCGTCCTTCATAGGCGATAGCTTGTTGCTGGCGTAAATCGAGCAGGCATTGACGGCTGTAATTTGCAATGCGTAGCATTCTACTTTTATTGATTTGGTAATTTTTTTCACTGCAGTTTTTTAGCATTTGCGCCGTCCAGCAATACTGCTGCGGCGAGGTGCCTGGCTTTATAATCAATGGAGAGTGTTTTTGAGTTAACCATTTTAGTGCTTTTAATGGCACCCCTGGGGCCGCCCATGGTGATGAATAACCATAAGAAATTTGCCCTGCATTAGCAAAGCTAGTTTCTTCGCCGCTGCGCGCTTGGCGGTCAATAACGGTTACCTGGTGGCCCGCTTGGGCTAAATACCACGCAGAGGTTAAACCAACCACACCAGAGCCTAACACCATCACTTTCATATCTATGTTACTTTGCTAATAAAATATCAGTAGACAATGCAAAAAATTCATTTCTTTAGCAAACGATATTAATTAACATCAGTGTTTAGTTATTCTAAAGGCTGAGGTGGGCATGGCATTATCAGGCAGTATATATTCTGGCTTAGTTACGTTTGAGGTGGCTGCTCGGTTAGGCAGTTTTACTAAAACCGCGGCACATTTAAATATTACCACGGGGGCAATTAGCCAGCAGATAAACTTATTAGAGCAGCAATTGGCATTTAAATTATTTGAGCGCCACTCGCGCGGCATTGGCTTGACTGAGGATGGCAGGCAGCTTTATCAAGTGGTATCACATAACTTTGCAGCGATAGAGAGCGTTATTGATGATTTGCGTCAGGGACAATCGCCGGATGGCGAAATAAAGCTAAAGCTCACCCCCTCATTTGCCTATAAGTGGCTGATCCCTCGATTGCATAAGTTTTATAAGCTGTACCCAAATATAAGCATTCAAACCTATGCTGAAGGCGCTTTAGTTGATCATCAAGATAGTAACTTTGATTTGACCATAGATTATGGGCAATCACCTTACGCCAACCCTAGTGCCGAGCTATTGCTGAACGAACAACTAATTCCGGTGATGAGCCCAAGTTACTTTAAGCGCTTTGACTGGCAAGATAGCACGTTAGCAAATCAACAGCGCATTTGGCAGTCTATCACCTTATTGCATGATGCGATGCCATGGCGACATGCAAAAAAACATGCAGAATGGCGCTATTGGTTTACGCAAATGAACATTCAGGCTGAAAGTAATCAAGGGCATTTTTTTAATCGTACTGATATGGCAATGGCGGCTGCAGAGGCGGGGTTAGGGGTTGCACTGGCGCGCTATGCGTTAATCGCTGACGACTTTAAACAAGGGCGCCTCACATCCCCCTTTAAACCTATCAACGCGCATACCGGGTATTACATTATTCAGCATCGCTCATCTGCAATAATCGAATGCTTTAAATCATGGCTGTTAACGCAAGGAAAAGTGATAAACACAGAGGGAGAATAAACAAACGGCACAGAGGGGCTTAGTCTTATTTTATCAGCCTATCGCGCGTTGTTTAATAGCCACCGCTTAGGCAATGTTTTCGAGCGTAATCAATAGGGCGAATGTTACGCTGTGAGTAGTACGTTGTTGGTTTTGTGTTTATAATTTTTGAACGCTTGTTTTGTTTTATTAGATTTAACTTAACAGATTACCCGCATATACTTTAATTAAATAAGGTAAGTGAGTTTGGAGTTACGTCATGTTTAATAGTATAAAATGCAAAGTAAAAGCTGCACCCACGGCTATGAGTGGCTTAGCATTAGGGATTGCTAGCCTTGGTTGGGCATGGGAAAGCGTAATCAATGCTAACGGTTATAGCCAGTATCTAGGTGCGGCTTTGGCAGCTGTGTTACTGGCGATGCTAAGTATTAAATTTGTGTTACATCCGCGTTTATTAATCGCTGATTTAGCGCATCCAGTAGTGGGGAGCGTGATACCTACTTTTGCGATGGCGACTATGGTGATTGCTAACGCGGTCGGGCAATTTAATCCCGTGCTGGGAGATGCGCTTTGGGTGCTCGCCTTTATGTTGCATTTAAGCTTTCTGAGTAGTTTTGTATACCATCGTACTCGTGATTTTAAACTAGAGCATATGGTGCCAAGCTGGTTTGTGCCCCCGGTTGGTATAATTGTGGCGGATGTGACTTTTTCAGGCAATGCTGCTTTAGCGTGGTTGGCACAAGGGGCATTGGTATTTGGCATGGTCATTTACGCGATTATGTTGCCTATCATGATTTACCGTATTATTTTTGCTACACAAATACCCGATGCGGCGCAGCCAACGCTAGCTATTTTAGCGGCCCCGGCAAGCTTATCGTTAGCAGGGTACTTCACGGTCGTTGAGAGCCCATCCCCGCTAATTGTCGGCTTATTATTTGGGATTGCGGTGTTGATGACCTTTATTATTTATGTGGCATTTTTTAACTTACTGCGCCGCCCATTTTGCCCAGGCTTTGCCGCGTTTACTTTTCCTATGGTAATCGGGGCCACGGCACTCTTTAAAATGGCGGAGTGGATGCTAACCTTGCAAGTAAATACACAGTATATAAACCAAATACAGTGTTTAGCAGTCGTCGAATTGCTCATTGCCACTGCGGTTGTCGGGTATGTTGCTGTGCGTTATCTCGGGCACTTTAGTCCGTTCACAGCGAAGCAGGTAGGGTAAATAAAATAAGCGCCGTAACCGGCGCTTATTGTTGCTCTAAATTTACTGCCGTTTCCACTTCAGCCGTTAGTTGTTGTGCAGCAAGCTTTTCACGTTCAGCTTTTGAAATATAAGCAGGTTTACTGCTTTTATGCAGTTTAGCGTTGGCACGCTTGTCTTTCTTTTGAAATTTGGTAACAATTTTTTTGCGGCGGTTCATAGTTAATACTCATCATGTTAAGGGGCGTATTATATCGCAGCTAATGTAAAAGCAACTAATTAAATATGAAGCTATTTCACTGACACTGATGTGGCTTTATCGCAAAGCGCTGTAGATAGGTTGTAGATAAGGTTATAGTTGCGTTTATGAGTGATTAATTAACTGGAAATTGTTTTGCAAAAATTAGCTTTAGCCTGCGCTGCGTTATTATCGTTTCATGTTGATGCCCAATTAAATAAACGCGTTGAAGATATTGCCGAATACGCGGTAAATACTTATCAAACAACCCAAGTGCATACGCTCACTAACTTAGTCTCTTTTCCTACGGTAAATAAAGCAACGGTAAAAGCACCGCAAAACCCCGACTTTATCGGCTTTAAAGCCTTATTAAAAATGAAGGCCGCCGAGCTTGGGTTTGATTATCAAGACTTAGGTTATACGGTACTTATCGGTATGGGGGAGCAAAGTGAAAAAGTGACGATTGTAACCCATGGCGACGTACAACCCGCTAATGCGAGTAAGTGGCAACAAAGCCCATTTATTATTGATACGTCAGAGCCGGGCAAGTTAATTGGTCGTGGCACCGAAGATGACAAAGGCGCTATTGCCACCGCACTGTATGCAATGAAAGCGATTAAAGATAACAACATCAGTTTAAACAATCGCATTGAACTGATGATTTACCTTGCTGAGGAGTCTGACTGGGGCCCACTGCAAGAATTTATGAAACGCTATTCGCAGCCTAAGTATGCAGTGACTATTGATGCCTCTTACCCGGTGGTGGTGGCTGAAAAAGGCTGGAGCTTAATCGCCCCGACTTTTGCAAGCACTTCAGACCAATCAGGGGTATACGTGAGTGATGTGACAGGCGGTGCGTTTGCCAGCCAAATCCCAGAAGATGCGAGCTTAGTACTACATAATGCAAGCACTGAGTTAGTTGCGCAGCTTAAACAAAAGGCCACTACACTGAAGCAAGTAGAATATACTTTTACTGAGCAAAACGGCGGCGTTTTAATTAGTGTGAAAGGCCGGTCGGCGCATTCATCTGAGCCCGAGTCTGGTGATAACGCGATTGCTTATTTAGCTGAAATATTTAGAGGCATTGAACTTGAAAATAACAGTGATGGCCAGCTAATTAAATTTGTAAATCAGCTGATTGGCCTAGATATACACGGTAAACAATTTGGTGATATTGCCTATCAGCATGATTTTATGGGGCCGATGACCGTGGCGCCGACGGTAATAGAGCGTGATGGTAATAAATTAACCCTTGTGGTGAATGCTCGACGCCCGATGGGCAAAGATGAAAGCTTACTGCAGCAGCAAATTGAAACGGCGTTAACCCAGTGGCAAAGCCACAACCAAGTGACACTGCAGGGTATAAAAGTTTCTATCGGCACGCCTATGTTGCTCGATAATGCGCCGCATGCGCAAAAGCTACTTGATATTTTTAAACATTTTACTGGCGATAAAGACGCGGGCTTTGTTTCAATTGGTGGCGGCACTAATGCTAAATTGTTCAATAACGCGGTGTCGTTTGGCCCATCAATGCCGGGTAAGCGTTACACTGGCCATTCTGAGCATGAGTTTATAACGCTTGAGCAATTAGAGCTTAATTTGCGGATGTACACCGCAATGATGATTGAACTGGGTAATATGTAGCCTAAATTAGATGCCAGCGTGATAAGCTGGCATCTAATTTATTATTACGTTTTCAAACTCAGCTTAAAAACTTGTTTGCAAGTTTGCTGTAAGTGATATTTCGGCGTTCATTAATTTGGAAATAGGGCAGGTGTTTTTCGTTTTTTCACATAGAACCTGAAATTGCTCATCTGAAATGTCATCGATTTTAGCATTCACTTCAAGTGCAATGTGGGTGACGGCAAAGCCATCGTCTACCTCATCTAAACTTACCACAGCTTCGGTATCAATGTTATCAGCGGTAAATCCGGCTTCTCCAAGCTCAAGTGATAACGCCATACTAAAGCAAGCGCTATGCGCAGCGGCAACTAATTCCTCGGGGTTTGACCCTGGCTTGTCTTCAAAACGGGTATTAAAGCCAAATGGTTGCTGTTGTAACGCGCCACTTTGAGTCGAAATACTCCCTTTACCCGTTTTAATGGCACCAGACCATGAGGATTTAGCCGATTTTTTTATAGTCATCATTTTCTCCTTGTTACGAGTCATGTAATTTTTTCAGTGTTGTCATCGATTATGAGTAAAATAAACCGACATTGACGCAAAAATTCATGTGCTAACTAACCCGCTGCAAGAACAGCGCCAATGGCTATTTATTGCCTTTCAGCACGGTATACAATAAAGCAGGCGTTGCTCATTGTGTTGCAACTATTTTGTTTGCGGTAAAAAGAACGCACTGATAGCACCTATAAAACCAAGCACACTGTAGAGTAAAATAAGCTCAGCGGTTGATACAAATGATTCCAACAAGCCAATACTGCCTAGCATCAAGAGTAAAATACCAATAACGGTATTACTGACCGACACATAGTCGGTGCGTTTGTTTCCCTCTGCCATATCGACAAGGTAAGTTTTGCGTCCTAAACGCACACCCTGATGCGCAACCGAGAGTAAAAAGTACAACATTGGCATCAGCCACCAATTAAGCAGCAGATCGCCATACCAAGTAGCAATAACAAATACAGCCAGCCCATTAATAGTGACCAAAACGGCACTGAGTACCAGCACTCGTTGGCTAGATAAGTCGCTTAAGCGCCCCCAGATAGGCGCAGAGACTAAACTAGCAAAGCCTGAAACGGCAATAAAGGTGGCAAGTAACGAAAATTCAAACGACTGTTTACTGGCTAAAATAATATAAAATGGGGCACTTAGGGCTGAGCAAAGCAGTAACGCTCGAGTAATGACAAAATGAGCAAATTGTGTGTCTTGGTATAAAATTCTCAACTTCGCAAGTGCATGCAACAGGCCATTGTTAGCCCCTTCGGTGGCGCCGCTATACTCGTTAATTTGTGCGTAAAAAAATGCGGCAATGAGCCACATAAAAGCACCCAGTAATAACGCGGTGATCACTATGTCTTGATCTTTTTGCTGTGAAAAAAACCACATCATTAAGCCAAACGTTAAGGTGGCAAAGCCTGCAATACTTGCAGCAAGCCCACTAAGGTTACCACGTTGTTGTTTAGGAATAACCTTGCCCAGCACATCTTTTGCGGCCACGGAATTAAAGCCTCTGGCCAAGCTAAATAAAATTAATAGGCTAATAATGGCGTAGCCTGCTGGTGTACCTTGGAGTGTAAAAGCCACCCCGACCATAGCTAAAATACACAGCGATTGCACACAAGCACCTATTACCCATACCCATTTACGAATAGGAAGTTTGCGCACAAAACTGGCAATTGCCAATTGCGGTAGCATTGAACCTGACTCTCTAATGGGCACCAGCCACGCAATAAAACTTGCCGGTACGTTTAAGCTTTGCATTAACCATGGCAAGGTGATTTTAGGGTTCAGTAAGGCATCGGCAAATTTACTAAACAGCTGACTGAATAGTAAAATAATAAAGTTGCCAGGGACTTGCCGACAGGCGTTGGCATCTATTGCTTTACAGGCGCGCGCGTCTTCTTCATTGCTTAAACGTTTATATATTTGCTCTTTATTCAGCTTTTTCACAATCGGTTACCCAAGTAAAATAACGCTATATTTAAATTTACGACTGTTCGACAGCGCGTGCAGATATTGTGCGGTAAATTAAAGTTAATCAAAAGCAAGTGGTATTAACCCTAAAATTTACAACACAGAGGGGCCATAACAGGGCGTTATAGGTAACAGCAAAAAATCAGCGCACGCTGATTTTTTGCTGTTGTGTAATCAATTAAAGTCGCTTGCATCGTGGCGCTCTGGCATTTGTTCTGCTTCAGGCCCCCAGATACGATTCACTCGGCGGCCACGTTTTACCGCAGGTCGCTCTGATATTTGTTTGGCCCAGCGCTGTACGTGCGTATATGAGGCAACATCTAAAAACTCTGCGGCATCGTACAAGTTACCAAGTACTAAAGAGCCATACCACGGCCAAATAGCGATATCGGCTATTGAGTATTCATCGCCCGCCATGTATTCATGCGCGCTTAAGTGGCGGTTTAATACATCAAGTTGGCGTTTGGTTTCCATGGTGAAGCGGTCTATCGGATATTGCATTTTGCTGGGTGCATAGCTGTAAAAGTGACCAAAGCCACCGCCTAAATAGGGCGCCGAACCCATTTGCCAAAATAACCAATTGCGGCACTCTGTTTTGGCTTTAAAGTCTGTGGGGACTAAAGCACTAAATTTTTCAGCTAAGTATTGCAATATAGCACCGGACTCAAAGATGCGCGTAGGCGGGCTGGTGGAATGATCCATTAACGCTGGAATTTTTGAATTTGGATTAATCGCCACAAAGTCACTGCCAAATTGATCACCTTGGTTAATATCAATTAAATAGGCGTCGTACTCGGCAGCGGTTAACCCCAGCTCTAATAGCTCCTCAAACATAATGGCCGCTTTTTGACCGTTAGGTGTTGCCAAAGAATACAGCTGAAAAGTATGTTTACCAATTGGCAAGGTTTGCTCATGTGTAGCCCCTGCGATGGGGCGATTAATACTCGCAAACTTACCGCCACTTCCATTTTCCCAGCGCCATACTTTTGCTGGCGTATACGTATCTTGATCACTCATAAATAACCTCAATGAATATTGATTACAGTTACCGACTTTTACGTTTGTCGGCTTTTGCAAGTTTATACCCTAAAAGTAGCCCACTGATTGCGCCAAACATGTGGCTTTCAAACGATACATAAAAACGTTGTGGTAGTACCCCCCAAATAAAGCCACTGTAAAGTGCAGCCACCACCACAGCGATAATAATTGATTTAAATGAGCGCCTCACTATGCCATAACACAATATAAAGCCCCACAGACCATAAATGACACCGCTTAAGCCTAAATGAAAGCTGCTACGCGCAAACAGCCAAACTAAAAGCCCTCCCAGTAACGCTGTCACCACAAACACCGTATAAAAACGCTTTACGCTGTACTGGCAAATTAACCAACTTAACACTATAAAGGGCAGCATATTACTTGCAAAATGCCACCAACTACCATGTAAAAATGGCGCACAAAGAATGCCAACGAGCCCTGTAATACTGCGTGGGTAAATGCCGAAACCATGCAGGTTAATACCCGGTAAGCTATTGATAAGTTGCAATACAAAGCACAGCATCACAATGCTTACAATAGCAAAGCGGGTACTGTTGAGAGGTAAAGCTGCGCGTGGTTTCGCGGCCATAATGTCGTCCTAGTTAACTACAAGAAAGGCCAGTATAGGAGTTGTTGTTAACAATGAAAAGCACAGCTTAATTGCTGTGCTTTTCATGGTGATTAATGTTAATTAACCCAGTTTGGTAAGTAGCTTTTTAGCCGCTAATTCTGAACTGGCGGGGTTTTGACCGGTGATCACTAAGCCATCTGCAACGGCAAGGATGCCCCAATCATCTGTTTTTTGATAGTCGCCGCCTTTTTTAATGAGTTCGTCTTCCACTAAAAATGGCACTATGTCAGTTAGCTCCACAGCAGCTTCTTCGCTGTTAGTAAAGCCGGTGACTTTTTTACCCGCAACTAAGGCATTACCCTCGTTATCTTTTACGTTTAACAATACGGCGCTGGCGTGGCAAACCGCCGCAACCGGCTTTTGCTGTTTAATAAAATTTTCGAGCAGCGTAATAGAAGTTGTGTTGTCGACTAAATCCCATAATGGGCCGTGGCCACCGGGATAAAACACGGCATCAAAGTCGCTGGCATTCACATCACTAAGCTGCTTGGTGTTAGCCATTAATGTTTGTGCGGCACTGTCGTTGTCGTAGCGTTTAGTGGCGTCTGTTTGGAAGTCAGCCATAGTACTGGTTGGATCTATCGGTGGTTGCCCGCCCTCAGGGGAAGCTAAGGTGACTTCTGCACCTGCATCAATAAAGGCATAATAAGGAGCGGCAAATTCTTCAACCCAAAAACCTGTTTTTTCGCCTGTGTTGCCCAGCTCGGCATGAGAGGTAAGTACCATCAGTATTTTTTTAGCCATTAACGTATTCCTTTTGCTGGTTTAAATGAATTAATTTTGCTTAACACTCACTATATGCACTAAGTGATATTTTAACAACGATGATAACTTTAACAATATTGGTTTAATAATTGATACAATTGGTAGGGGAATAGTAAAACAGTGGCATATTGATGAAAGTATCGTTTGAACAGTTGAAAAGTATGGTGGTGTTTGCGCAAATTGTAGAGCAGGGCAGTTTAACAGCGGCGGCCAAACAATTAGGCTTAACGCGCGCTGTGGCGAGCTATCATTTAAAAAAATTAGAAACTCAGTTAGAGGTCACATTGCTTAATCGTTCTACTCGCACTATGGCACTGACTGAAGCGGGTATAGCGTATTACGAGCGTTGTCGAATAATTACCGAGCAAGCCAATGCGGCTAATCAGCAAATTGAAAATATAAAAAGCGAGCCTCAGGGGTTATTAAAAATTAGCTGCCCAGTGAATGTAGGTATGCAATTAATTGTGCCGGCAATTAATCACTTTAAACGTCAATACCCAAAAATCCACATCGATTTACAGCTTAGTGACGATGTGGTTGATATTATAAAGTATGGCTTTGACTTCGCTATTCGTGGAGTAGCGCTGCATGACTCTAACTTACAAGCCGTTAAACTCACCACTATGAGTACCTGTATTTGTGGCGCTCCTGATTACTTTAGCCATTTTGGCAAACCAAAAAAACCGGCAGATCTTGCTGCGCATCAATGGGTGGTTTATCAGCTTGGCAGTTGCACACTGACGTTACAAAAAGAAGGCAAAAAACACAGTATTGAAATGCAAGGTAGTTTAAGCACCAATAATGCCGCAGCCCGTACCGCGTTTGTTGAAGCTGGGCACGGCTTGGGTCGCATTCCTCTGTATGATGCGTGGCCAAAAGTACAAGCTGGGGTGCTTGAAATTGTTTTAGATGATTATAAAAGCAAAGACATTGATCTATATGGGGTGTTTCCCCCTGGGGCTGCGGGTTCTAAAAAATTACGTGTGTTTATTGATTATTTAAAAGCCTACTTTGTTAAACAGCAGACTGCCTTGCGTGTGCATAACAGTGATTAAGCGCTGTTACACCCGTGAGGTTAAAACTGCGATGGGAGCAAGTGCTGCATCGTAGCGATTGCTTCCATCGCGCATAAAAGCATGCTGTGCACTCATTGCCTGGCAGTGGTAGTTTATTGCTGTAATAACGACGTGTTGATAAATTTTAACAGGGCTTTATGAATTGTGTAATTGAACGGCGTAAATGATTCGCTTAATTACTGGCTCGCAGGCATTTTATTACAGCTGGCGTAGTAACTGACAGTGGCAGGCCAGTCGGAAAAAATACCCATTACCCCCACTTGTTGGGCAAGTACATCAACGACTTTCATCATGTCGCCATCGTTAGTTATTACATCTGCAATGGATTGATAGTAATAGCCGCCGCCTTGGTTTAGAGGGCCTGAACGCTCAAGGCTCCATGTCATCAGTGCTAATCCCGCCGCTTTGGCGTCAATTGCGTATTGTGATGGCACAATATTACGGTCGCTATCTATAGTTAGCAGCATCCAAATGGGGGGAGCTAAAATCTTTATCCCTGCTGCAGCCAGTTCATTCATGCTAGGTTGCCACGTTGTTGGGTTGTTAGCATCAAACCCCGTATCTCTGTCACGGCCATCAAGGTAGACACTTTTATTAGCAAAATCCGGATTAGTATTAATCCAGTATTTTACGTCATCTAAATTAAATGATTGCGGAAAAACATGCTCAGCGGGTACGTTCAGTTGCGTATATTCATTCAACATTTTTTGTGCGTATTGCTGTTGCGACATACCATTGAAAGGCATGCTTACTTGGGGGGATTTAAGTTCTGGCGTCATTTTTACCCCAAGTGTTTTAAATAGCGCAATACTTTGTTTATGCGTCATTAGTGTGCCGCTCGTTGCGTATAAATCGGTACGCCAACGGGGTGTGCCTTGCATATACTGCGCAGCGGTCGTAGCTTGTGTATTCGCGCCATCCATTTTTCCTTCAAGGGTTAAAAACTCCGCAAGGGTAATATCGCTGGTACAGCACTTAGCAGAAGCAGGCGTACCACTGTTAGCATCCGCAGGTGTAAAGGGCACACTGCACTTTGCAGCTAGTTCGGGCACCGCTAAAATATTGGTAGTAGTGTGTAAATCGCATTGCGAATGGCGGCAAACAAGCTCATTATCGCTGGTAAAAGTAACATCGCACTCTACCACGCCTGCTCCCATTCGAGCTGCCGCAATATAAGCTTCTTTAGTGTGTTCAGGGTACTGCATCGCGGCACCACGATGGCCAATTGAAAAATCGGTGCGGTAAAAAGGGCCTTCACTACACGATGCTAATTGCGCTTTTAATTCGCCAGCGTCCATTTCGTTAATTAAATAATAGGGGCGAGTACCTAGTTGAATTGCAGCAGCGTCACCGTTAGGCACTTTTACAATAACAGAGCTAGGCACTTTAACAATGAGTTCTCTTTCTTGTGTTTTTACATTGTTTTTGCAGCCAGCCTGAAAGGCTAACAATAGGCAACTGGCAAGTAGGGGAGTCAGCTTCATTATTGTTCCTTAAAAAATTAACGCTTACTACCCTAACTAAGGTTAATGACAATTTAGCGACAAAGTGATTAATTTACTTGTTTATTAAAGTATTGATTCACTAATAAGGCGGCGAAAATAATGCCTGCGCCAAGGCTCAGTCTGAGTAGATCGGCGTCTCTGTTCCAGATGACAACATTAACCACAATACCGGCCGGAATAAGCATGTTATTCATCACCGCCAGTGTGCCGACATTCACCTGAGTAATGCCTTTATTCCAGACAAAGTAACCCACTCCCGATGCAATGGCGCCTAAATAAATCAGTATTCCCCATTGCGTGGCTGTGGTGGGTAATTTTTCACTATTACCAAATACGCTATAGCACACGACTGCGACACACAGTGCGCCAATAAAGAACCAACCAAACACCGTTTTTTGTGCTACCGCGCTGTGGTGCATGACGCGTTTATAAGCGACTTGCCCTGCAGCAAAGCAAAGGTTAGCCCCTTGCACCAGTAGTAAACCAAGCACAAAGTCACTGTTAATACCTTCATAGCGGATCGCAATCGCGCCCGCAACGGCAATTAGCGCGACAATAAAAAAACGCGGGTTAAAGTGTTTTGCTAACGCATCATTAAGTAAAGTGATGTAAATGGGAGTCATAACGGTAAATAACAGTACTTCTGGCACGGTTAAATATAAAAAGGAGTGATAGTAAAAGCCGTACATAGCCCCCAGCTGCACGGCACCGATGAGCATTAGTTTAAACGCCAAAGGCTTAGCTGTGTGTTTAAACTTTAAGAACGGTAAGAACACTAACGCTGCCATTGCGACACGCATTAAAACACTAAACCATGCATCCACTTGGCCTGCTAAATACACCCCAATTAAACTAAACGAAAAGGCCCAAAGTAAAGTAACGGCAAATAAATAGCCCATAGTATTGTTTGCTCCAAACTAAAAATGCGAGTGTATACCACAACGGGTATGAAAGGGAGGGCTCAGCAAGCTAAGCCCATTAGTTGATTTACTGTTGTGAGCTAACGAATTGCTTGGCTTGTGCTTTAAGGTTTTCTAATGCAGCTTTATCGTAATAGCGATTGTGGCTGATCACCCCTTGTAATGATTGGGTATTACGCACGTTGATTAATGGATTGCTATCTAAAATAATAATATCGGCCACTTTACCAACCTCTAAAGAACCAAACTGTTGTGCTTTATCTAAAAAGGTTGGCCCTGCTTGGGTCGCACTGTGTAGTATTTGTTGAGGGGTAAGGCCATAGTCACTAAAAATAGCTAGCTCCTGATGAAGCGACAGCCCAGGGTAAATATAAGAATTTAAAAAGCCTGCATCGGTGCCCGCAATAATAGGCACACCCGCCTCTTGTGCCCAAGGTAGCAGTTGAGCGGTTTGAACAAAGCGTTGTTTGCGTGCTTTTATTTGTGCGGGGGTATCTTTATTTGCACGATCAACACGCCACTGGTAGGTGTCTTTTAAACCTTTACCTAAGTAATTTAAAAACTCATCTTGCTGGTGGTTATCTTCGTCAATATAAGCGGTAACTTGGCCGCCAATTAAGGTTGGTACAATCGCAGTGTTATTTTTGGCTAAAAGACGGTACTTTTTCATTGCGGTGTCTTTATCTATGTTATCCATCACAACGGGTAAGGCGCTGCGATAGCTCAGTTCACCCGCTTTTACTTTAGCTGAAATATCATCTTCGTTTTTAGCTGCCGCCTTGAGTAAATAAGTCATATGCTCTATTGCGTCTAAACCTGCGCTAGATACATCAGTAACGGATAAAGAAAACGGAATATGACCTGATATTTTGTAACCACGCTTTTTAACTTCTTTTACTGCTTGTAAATAAAGTTCTGGAGTTAATGCGCTATCAGTAATTTTAACAAAGTCGACATTCATCGCATCTAGTTTATCAATAGCTGCATGCATTTCTTGGGTTGTTTCAACCTCAAGATCGCCTGGCCAAATAGAGTCTTTACCCTCTAGTTTGGGTCCTGAGGTATAAATAGTGGGACCTATTAGCTCACCTTTAGTTATTTGCTCACGCCAGCTTAAAACCGAGGGGCTTAAATCAGCAGCCGCATCACGCACCGTAGTAACGCCGTAGGCTAAATATAAAGGCAGCAATTGTTTGTTTTCTTCAATTAATGCGTCGCCACCGCCAAAGTGTACATGCATATCCCAAAGGCCTGGCATAACAAAGCGCCCTTGAGCATCTACTTGTGTAGTGGCATGGTAATTTAACTTAAGAGCGTCATCGCCACGGGCAATAATTTTAGCATCGGTAATAGCAATAGTCTGATTGGGGATCACCACTGCATTTTTAATATCAACCACATTGGCATGATGAATGAGTAGGTCGACATGTTGTTTTTCATTAGCAAAACTCAATGTACTTAGTAACAATGAGAATGGGAGTAGGAGAGTGTATTTCATAAAGGCACCTTAATTTTTTATTAAGGTTAACATGGGCAAGCTAGGTTGTGAGTAAGTTTGAGTTTAAGTGTGTTGTAAATCAGCTAAAGTGTTTGATATACATAAAATAAAAGCCCGCGAGCGGGCTTTTATTAACGACATTATGGTTTATTAGTCAACTAAACCACGGCGCTTAAGCAATGCGTCAGTGGTTGGTTTTTGACCTCTGAACTCAATGTAGCTTTGCATTAAGTCGCGGCTGTTACCTTTAGACAGGATCTCTTTACGGAACTTGTCGCCATTTTCACGGGTTAACCCGCCATTATTTTCCATATACGCAAAAGCATCTGCTGCGAATACTTCAGTCCATAGGTAGGCGTAGTAACCTGCTGAGTAGCCCCCAGCAAAAGTATGGCTAAAGTAGTTTGATTTATAACGCGGCGGCACCGGGTAATACGCAATACCATGGGCTTCTAACGCTTGTTTTTCAAACTGTTGCACATCGGTTACTTTTTTATCTGAACCAAATGAGTGCCATTCCATATCAAGTAACGCGGCGGCTAAGTACTCAGTGGTGCCAAAACCTTGGTTGAATTTTTGCGCTTCAAGCATTTTATTAAGTAAATCTTGTGGGATTGGCTCACCGGTTTTGTAATGCTTTGCATAGTTTGCCAGTACCGTAGGCTCAATCATCCAGTCTTCGTGCGCTTGTGATGGAAATTCAACAAAGTCACGGGCTGTTGCTGTGCCTGCTAAGCTTGGGTATTTAACGTCTGAGAATAACCCGTGCGCCGCATGACCAAACTCATGGAATAAGGTAGACACTTCATCGAAAGTCATCAGGGTTGGCTCGCCTGCGGCAGGCTTTGGAATATTTTGCGCGTTATAAATAACCGGCTTCGTGCCTTTTAAGCCACTTTGGCCTACGTAGGCGCTCATCCATGCACCACCACGTTTACCTTCACGTGCATAAGGGTCCATGTAAAATAAACCAATAGCGCTGCCATCGGCATTAAATACTTCAAATGCCATTACATCTTCGTGGTATAGCGGTAAGTCTTTACGCTCTTTGAAGGTAATGCCGTACAGTTTCTCCATTGCAAAGAATAACCCATTATGGATCACCGACTGCATTTCAAAGTAGGGCTTAACAAGTGCTGGGTCTAGGTTGTATTTTTCGGCACGTACTTTTTCAGCATAAAAAGCCCAATCCCATGGCTTAAGTTCAAAATTTTCGCCAGAATCGTAAATAACTTTTTGAATTGCTGCAGCTTCAGCTTTCGCTTTTTCAACGGCTTTTGGTGCCAGATCATCTAAAATGCCGTACACATTTTCAGTGGTTTGTGCCATACGGGTAGTCATTACATAAGAAGCCCAATCTTTATAGCCTAATAGCTCCGCTTTTTGCGCGCGTAGATTGGTTTCTTTAATAATGATAGGGCCGTTAGTTTTGGCGGCGCGATTGGTAGAGGCTTTAAAAATTTGCTCACGGAGTTCGCGGTTTTCTAGGCTGCTTAAAATAGGCTGCTGAGTAGTATTAACTAGCGTGATCATGTAACCGTCTTTGCCGGCTTTTTTAGCTGCGGCAGCAAGACCGGCAATTTCACCGTCAGAAAGACCAGCTAATTTGCTTTTATCAGTAACAACAATCACATCTTCTTTAAACGATTTTAATACGTTTTGCGAAAACGCGGTCGATAGCTTGGCAAGCTCAGAGTTGATCTCACGCATTTTAGCTTTTTCGGCTTCGGTAAGTTTTGCCCCAGCATTAACAAACTTTTTATAATAAAAATCAACTAAGCGTTGATCTTCGGCGTTTAACGCCGCTTTATTGTCATAAATTGTTTGTACACGGTTAAACAACGCTGCATTGAGGTAAATGTCGTCAGAGTGAGCAGATAGCACCGGTGCCATTTTTTGGCTAATGCGCTGATACTCGTCATCAGAAATCAAACCCGATAAGTTGTAAAAGGCGGTAGAAACGCGGTCCAGCAACTCACCCGACAGCTCCATTTCAACTAAGGTATTTTCAAAGGTCGCAGCAGCCGGGTTGTTTGCAATAGCTTGAATTTGTGCTGTGTGCTGTGCAATACCCGCGTCAAATGCAGCTTCGTAATCTTTGGTGCCGAATTTATTAAATTCAGGTGCCATATATTGCAATGGACTTGGCTTAAACAATACATTGTTTGCGTTGATATTTTGCACTTGTGTAGCGCTCTCTTTTGCCATGTTGTTTGAATCGTTTGTTGTACAGGCAGATAATACAAGAACACTAGCAATGGTAGTGGCGATCAATGTTTTACGCATAGTAACTCCATAAAAGATGAGCCGAAATAGGCTGTGTGAGTCGAAAAACACAGTTAACTTACCAAATTTGCAGTTATATACAACAATGTTTATCGGTATTAAGCGGGGTTTAAACGCAAATAACGCAGAATTTTAGTGAAGGGTGAGCAAAAGTAGCTCTAAAAGTATTCGCGAGCTACTTAAAGTTAATAAAAGAGGAGGTCGGTAGAAAATTAATTGTAACCCAGTACAAATTTTTTATCGGCTTCAAAATTAGGCGATTGCTGTTGCCCGAACTGTTTATTAATGGATGCGATTTTTTGCTCTTGTATGGCCAGTAAAGATAAAATTTTATTACGATACTCAAGGCTGTTTTCAAATAAAGTCAGGTCTACCTGAGGCTGCAAAATAGCGACTCTTTGCGTTAACGTTAGTTGCGTCATAATGATATTCTCCCATGCAGTTACACTATTTATATAGCACTTAGTGAGCAATAAAGTTAGTTAAACATGCACTTTATGTTAATTGATTTTAATCTCTTAATAGTATGGCGTGCTAAACTTAGCAGACCCTGAACCTTATAATTTACGCATAAGTAAGGTTTATTAACTAAATTTGGACAATAAATGACATTAGAACAATTCCAGCAAATACTCGCCTTTGTACTGTTTAGCTATAACGAGGTACAAATCACGGTCGCTAAAATTATTCAAGTTCCACTCATTTTATTTACTTTATGGTTTGTCGTAACTCGCATTGGGAAGTTGATACGTCGCTCGCTATTAGCGCGTAAAATTAGCCAAGATGCGGTGCACTTATTTACGCGTTTTTATTTCATTTTAAGTATTACCATTTTAGTTTTTACCTCGCTAGAAGTACTTAACATTCCGCTCACCGCATTTGCTTTTGTATCAGGTGCTATTGCGATTGGGGTTGGTTTTGGTGCACAAAATATTATCAATAACTTTATTAGTGGCTGGATATTAATGTGGGAACGCCCCATACGTATTGGCGACTTTTTAGAAGTTGGTAACGCCAAAGGAGTTGTAGAAACGATTAATACCCGTTCTACCCGTATTCGTCGTAACGATGGCGTGCATATGTTAGTTCCTAATAGTCAGTTATTAGAAAACACCGTGACTAACTGGACGTTAATTGATCGCAATGCGCGTACTTCGGTGAATGTTGGGGTTATGTATGGCTCAGACGTGGAACTGGTGGCAGATATCATTAAGCAGGTTGTTGGCGAGCACCCGGCGATATTACCTAATTTACCCAAAGCGGTGTTGTTTGACGACTTTGCTGAAAGCGCGTTAATGTTTACTGCTATTTTTTGGGTATATGCCGAGTCTGAAACTATGTTACGCCAGGTACGTAGCGATATTCGCTTTAGCCTTTATAAGCAATTTAAATTGCATAATATTAAAATTGCCTTGCCGCAACGGATTATTCATATTGATGAAAATAAATTAACCCCCACGGCCAAATCGCATAGCTAAGCTGTATTAGTAAAGTGCTTAGACTTTAAATGAGGCTTAGTTATTCTGAGTCTCATCAATAGTATGCTGTAGCGTTTTTAACTTTAACGCGAGGCCAATCGCTAAGCTACCAAATATAACGGCGTAGGTTGCCACCAACCACAGCAAGGTTATGATGCCGGCCCCAGGATTAACGATTAAGTAACCACCAAATAATATTGAGATCACACCACTGAGCACTAATATCCATTCGTTACTGATTTCATGGCGTAACTTTTGTGCTAATAGAATTTCAACGGCACCAATTGCAATTGCCCAAGCGGCAACATAATAAAGTAATAATAACGCCGTTATATTAGGCGCAGTTAAAGTCACAATGGCGGCAATAATACTCAGTAAACCGGCCACTAACAGTAACCCCCAAAACGGATTGACATTTTTAGAGTTAATCGCCACCCAAACACGCAGTATACCATCCACTAAAAAGTAGCCGGCAAAAATAAGCAGTATCAGCTGTAGAGATGCTTCCGGTGCAAACCACGTTATTACTCCAAATAGCACGGCTAAAATACCGCGCACTAAAAGCAGTGACCAATTTTTGCTGAGTGTGCTAGTAAGGTTCATTTCTATCCTTAATAAAATAGTATTAGCGCATGAGTTAAGGTATCGCTTGTGGTGATTTTGGTCAACGGATTAATGTAAATTCCTACATGATAAATAGCGTTAAAAACAGGTCAAATGTCCGCTCCTAGTGGGTATTTAAGAGTTTATTTTGCATTTTTTTTTGCTCTGTAATTTTTTTATATTAATTGTACTTTTTATGGCTGTTTTATGACGTAAAAGGATATCAGGGTGTTATAATATTAACCGCTCATTCAGCCTCTTTAATTCGTTTTGCACTCTCGATAAAGAGGTCCGCGTAGCGTATCGCGAAAAATTGTTTGAGTCCGCTATGTAAGTGGCGCAACACATCAACCGTTGAACAAGAGTGCACTAAAAAGGTTAATCCTCGACATGAAAGCAATGAAAAGATCTACGTTAGCAACCCTAGTTAATGCAGCGTTATTCTCTGCTGTAGCAGGTACTTCATTTTCAACACTGGCTGCTGAGCAAACGCCAGCGGTAAAGAAAAATCAATTAGAAGTTATTCAAATTACAGCGCGTAAACGTGTAGAAAATGCACAAGAAGTACCCGTCGCTGTTTCTGCACTGCAAGGCGATAGCTTGGATGCTTACAGCTCTGCTGGTATGGATATTCGCTTTATGAATGCGAAAATCCCAAGTTTATCAATTGAGTCTTCGTTTGGTCGTTCATTCCCACGCTTTTATGTTCGTGGTTTAGGTAATACAGATTTCGATTTAAATGCATCGCAACCAGTATCGTTAGTTGTCGATGAAGTGGTACAAGAAAACGCAATATTAAAAGGTTTCCCTGTATTTGACGTTTCACGCGTTGAAGTATTACGTGGACCACAAGGTACATTGTTTGGTCGTAATACACCGGCAGGCCTAGTTAAGTTTGATTCAGTAAAACCAAGCCAAGAATTTGATGGCTATGGTTCGGTATCTTACGGTAGCCGTGGCGCAGTAGATTTTGAAGGCGCGGTAGGCGGTGGTTTAACTGACCGTTTATCAACGCGTGTATCGCTATTATGGCAAGATAAAGACGATTACATTGATAATCGTGCACCAGGCCATGAACAAAAAGACGTACTAGGTGGTTACACCGATAAAGCA
The DNA here is from genome assembly GCF_041613455.1 of Pseudoalteromonas sp. Lineage (GTDB taxonomy): Bacteria > Pseudomonadota > Gammaproteobacteria > Enterobacterales > Alteromonadaceae > Pseudoalteromonas. The sequence goes on from NZ_JBFJHD010000001.1 coordinate 21,124, forward strand.
GCCCGTATTCAGTTTTTATACGAAGGCGATGACTTTACCGGTTTATTTAACTACCACGTGCGCGACATGGACGGTAAGCCGATTCCTTTTTTCGCAAACTCAATTAAGCCAGGCACTAATGAACTGGTTGATAACTTTAAAAACGACGTGGTATACCACGATGCGGCAGCACGTGCCACACAACAGGTTGAGTCACAAGGTGCCAGCTTAAAACTTGAGTGGGACTTTGATAACCATACCCTAACCTCTATTTCGGCATGGGAAAGTGCAGAAATATATTCGCGTGCGGATATTGACGGTGGCTACGGTGCAGCGTTTTTAGATGACTATATGGGACCTGGCTTCATTCCTTTCCCTTCTGAAAGTGCCGATGGCATTCCTGACCACGATCAATATACTCAAGAACTGCGCTTATCAAGTAACTTTGCTGGTGACGTAAACTACCAAGTGGGTGTATTTTATTTTGACGAAGCACTGACCATTGAAAACTTTAGCTATGATACGTTTTCAACACCAGCAGGTGAGTTGAACGGTTACGTGCTGCAACAACAAGATACTAAAGCATGGGCGGTATTTGGCTCGGTTGATTACACCATCAGTGATGATTTAAAAATAACCGCTGGCTTGCGTTATTCAGATGACGAAAAAGAGTTTTCAGCCAACCGTACGCTAAGCCCAATTGGCGGTGATCCGTTATTCATCGAGCGTAACGTGAGTGATGACCATATTAGCTGGGATTTATCGGCTAATTATAAAGTAAATGCAGATGTAAACTGGTATGGCCGTATTGCTAATAGCTTCCGTGCACCGAGCTTACAAGGGCGTATATTATTTGGTGATGATGTTACTACCGCAGAAACTGAAACCGTTACTTCATATGAAACAGGTATTAAGTCAGACGTACTAGACGGGCAAGGCCGAGTAAATGCGACTATTTTTTACTACACTATGGATGACCAACAGTTAACAGCGGTAGGTGGCGGTGCTAACTTTAACCGTTTAGTGAATGCAGATAAAACCACAGGTTACGGCTTTGAGCTAGATTCTGAGTGGGTATTAAGCGACGAACTTAATGCTACATTTAACTTAAGCTATAACAAAACCGAGCTTAAAGATAACGACTTAGCAGTAGCTGTATGTGCACAATGTATAGTGAAAGACCCTATAAATGGCTCAGGTCTTGCTGTATTAGATGGTAACAGTTTACCGCATGCACCAGAGTGGATCTCTAACGTTACATTACGCTACACCAAAGAATTAGCCGAAGGTGATTTCTTTGTTTATGGTGATGTATCTTACCGCAGCAAAATTAACTTCTTCTTATATGAATCAGTTGAGTTTGAAGGTAAGCCACTTATCGAAACAGGCATACGTGCTGGTTATGCTTGGGCTGAAGGCGATTACGAATATCAAGTATCGGCATTCGTACGTAACTTATTTGATGAGCAACAATCAATTGGTGGCGTAGACTTCAATAATAATACTGTCATGGTAAATGAAGAGCGTTACGTTGGTGTCGAGTTTAAAGTTAACTTCTTTTAAGCTAACACATTAACTATGCTAAGCCCGCTTTAAAAGCGGGCTTTTTCGTTTTATATTGGCCTAATTTACTGCTAAAGTAGCGCTAATTAATTAGCTAAATAAAGAGAGCACAGATGGCTGGATTTTGGAACTATCGCGTTATTTATTGTGAAGCCACCAAAGATGAAGCGGCGCAGTATCAAATACACGAAGTAGAATATAATTTAAACGGCAAAGTTACTAATTGGTCTGAAACCGGTGCAGCGCCGTTTGGTACCACACTAGAGGCACTAAAAGATGATGCAGAGCGTTTAAAAACCGCATTTGAAAAGCCTGTATTAAAAGTAATGCGTAAAACACGCGGATATGAGTTAGTTGACGTTGAAACTGAGCAAGAGGCTTTTGCTGAGCCACCTGCAGGATTGACTGAATAATACATAAATTAATTAAAGGTGCTCAGGCGCCTTTTTTTAGCACTGTGTTAAGGAATAAAGATGACGTTTAAAGCGGTATTATTTGATATGGATGGCACACTGGTTAATTCAGAAGTGATGCATTATCAGTGTTGGAGCCAAGTACTTACGCCTTATGGTGTAAATTATGAAGAAGATGATTTTTGTCAACGCTTTGCAGGGCAAGCAACACTGCAAGCGGCCATTGAAATCAAGCAAACGCATAATCTAATAGTAAGCGCACAGTGTTTAGCCGATGAAAAATATCGCTTATTTGGCGACTATGTAAAAACGCATTTGCCCCCTTTGTTGCCTTATGCCAAACAGGTGTTATTAGCGGTCAAAAAAAGTGGCTTAAAAATGGCTTTAGTAACTGGCAGTGCGCGTCATGAAGCAGAGCCCATTTTAAAAGGGCTGGAGTTTTATGATTTGTTTGATGCGGTAGTAACAAAAGATGATGTAACTCACTCTAAACCTGCCGCAGAGCCTTACCTGTTAGCGCTGCAACAGATAAATGTAGCCGCTGAGCACGCCATAGCTGTAGAGGATACCTATACGGGAGTAACGGCCGCAAACAACGCCTTAGTGCCTGTGGTGGCAATAGCTAATAGTCATACGCAGCAGCATGACTTTAGCCGCGCAACACGGCAAATGAATAACTTAGCAGAGTTTTGGCAATGGCTGCAATCTCAACTATAGTTTAAGCCTGAATACCTTGCTAGGACGCAGCGATGACCCTTTCAAAATGGCTAATTCTGTTCAGTACACTATTTTTTTGTAATTGCGTCAGCGCTTCGCCGCCGCAGGTATTACTGGCCAATGTTTATGATGAAACTAAGCACAGTAATATTTCTGATTACTTAGTCAGTGAGAAGTTTGATGGGGTACGTGCCATTTGGACAGGCAAGCATTTCTTGACACGACAAGGTAATAAAATTACCGCGCCTACCTGGTTTACAGCGCCTTTACCTGATGTGTGGTTAGATGGCGAGCTATGGAGTAAACACCAGCAGTTTGCCACACTCAGTGGCATAGTACGAACGCACATACCTAACAATCATGACTGGCAAACAGTTAGCTATCAGGTGTTTGACATGCCGAATGCTAAGTTGCCATTTAGTCGCCGTTACCAAAACTATACCACGCTGATAAGCCAGTTAAATGCGCCACATATTCAGGCGGTTAAGCAACATCAATTTGCTAATAATCAATTACTAACCCAGTATTTTGAGCAAATTACGGCACAAGGTGGGGAAGGGGTGATGTTGCACTTAGCAGCCGCCAAGCACACGGTAGGACGCAGTGACGCATTATTAAAATTAAAGCCTTATTTCGACGCTGAAGCGACCGTGGTGGCGCACTTGCCAGGTAAAGGGAAATATCAAGGCCAGTTAGGGGCGTTGAGAGTAACAACATCGCAAGGGCTATTGTTTTCAATAGGTACCGGGTTTAGCGATGCAGAACGCAGCACACCGCCAAATATAGGCAGCACTATTACCTATCGCTATCATGGTTTCACCAAAAATGGGCTGCCACGTTTTGCCAGCTTTTTACGCGTAAAGCAGCCAGAGTAGCGCTCTATAGGCACTATATGAGTATAAATTAATTGCTAGGTGTGCTAAATTGCGCGGCCTTTTTAATGATGTCTGGTGATCTATGTTTGTTGGTTTTGATTATGGTAGTTCAAATTGTGCTATGGGTGTAATGAACGAGGGACACGTTCAGTTGGTGCCACTAGAGCAAGGAAAACATTATCTACCATCAACACTCTATACACATCATAGTGCACTGGTGGTTGATTATGTTGCCAAGCATTTGCAAGGTAGTGGGGAAGAGCAGGCGTTTAAAACGCAGCGCCAAGCACTGCTAAATACTTTACCACGAATTAAATCTGATCTTGATTTACAGCCCAGCGATGAAACTTTGTTTATTGGTCGTGAAGCGATTAGTGAATATGTGCAATTTCCAGAAGAAGGTTATTTTGTCAAGTCGCCAAAATCATTTTTTGGTGCGACGGGCTTAAAGCAAGGACAAATTAACTTTTTTGAAGATATTGCTACGGCAATGATTTTAAAAATTAAACATCGCGCCGAGCAGTCGTTAAACGACACGCTAACCCAAACAGTGATAGGACGGCCGGTTAACTTTCAAGCGGTCGGTGGCGAAGAATCGAACCAGCAAGCAATTGGAATTTTAGAGCGCGCAGCGAAACGTGCCGGCTTTAAAGAGGTGGCCTTTTTATATGAGCCACTGGCGGCAGGTATTGATTATGAAAGTAATTTAGCTGGCGATAAAAAAGTACTGGTTATTGATATTGGCGGTGGTACCAGTGATTGTTCATTTGTACAAATGGGGCCAAGTTTTAGAGGTAACAGTGAGCGCGATGCTGACTTTTTAGCCCATAGTGGTAAACGTATCGGGGGCAACGATTTAGATATTGCGCTGAGCTACTATGGCTTAATGCCGTTGTTAGGTATGGGCAGTACGTTTAAGTCGGGCTTACCCTTACCTAATCAACCCTTTTGGCAAGCGTGTAAAATTAATGATGTAAATTTACAAAGCCAATTTTACAGTGCCCAGCATCATCGCGAGCTAAGTGCGCAATTACGTGATGTTAGCGCCCCTGAACTCTATCAGCGGTTAATACATTTACAACAAAATAAGCAAGGGCATCAATTAGTGCAACAAGCCGAAGCGGCAAAAATCGCCTTATCGTCGGCCAATCAGTTTAGTTGTGTTCTTAGTTTTTTAGAAACAGCGCTAGATAAACAACTCACAGTGAGCGACTTAGCACAGGCTGTTGATGATAGCATTAGCCAAATAGTGAGCCTCGCAAAGCAAGCGATAAGCGACGCGGCAACCACCCCCGACGTTATATATTTAACCGGGGGCAGTGCACAATCGCCATTAATTAAAGCGGCGCTGAGTCAACATTTAGGTGCTATAGAGATGGTTAACGGCGATCACTTTGGCAGTGTTACCGCCGGACTCACCAAGTGGGCGAATATGCTTTATAAGTAACTATACCGTGATGTGTCGCGTTGCCAGATACTTTTCGTAATCGGGTAGGCTTCGCTCTAGCTCAGCATTCATAAATGGTGAGCTGAGCAGCATATCAGCACTCACTTCATTACACGCAACCGGTATATTCCACACCGCGGCTAAACGTAGCAAAGCTTTAACATCAGGATCGTGTGGCTGTGACGCCAAGGGATCCCAAAAAAAGACCAGCATATGTATTTCATGCTCGGCAATTTTTGCCCCTAATTGTTGATCGCCGCCCATCGGGCCACTTAAGAGCTGAATAACCTCAAGCCCAGTGGTTTTATTGATTAAGTGCCCAGTGGTGCCAGTGGCATAGAGCGTATGTTGGCTCAGCGTCGTTAAATGTTTACTACACCACAGTTTTAAGGCTGCTTTTTTGCCATCATGAGCCACTAAAGCGATGTTTTTTTTAGCCGGTAGCGATTGTATTTTTTGATCCATAAATAATGTTCTTTTTATTGTTAAAGTAATAAGTTGATAGCCAGGGCAATAAATACAATGCCGGTGATACGATCAATCCACAGTTGGCTATGGGGGTTATCCCGAAAAAATTGTGCAATTTTATCGCCAAAGTAAATATAAGTGCAGTCAATTGGAAAGGCAAACAGCGGATACAGTAAACCAAAAAAAGCCAGTTGAAAGGTGGCAGACGACAAGTTAGGGTCAACAAACTGTGGTATAAATGCAATAAAAAATAACGCGACTTTGGGGTTGAGTACCTCGGTCATCATTGCCTGAAACATCACATTTCGCTTTTTGTTGGTGCTCACGTGAGGCTTATCACAGTGCTCGGGCTGCGCTGTTTGTAAGGTACTTTTTAGCATCATAACCCCTAAATAACATAAATAGGCAGCACCCGCATACTGTACGCTTGTGTAAGCCAATTCTGAGGCTTTCAGTATTGCGGTTAACCCAACCACAGCAAAAAAGGTATGCACCACGCCACCTAAGGCAAAACCAAACGCACTTTGCATCCCCGCCGTGCGGCCATTAGCAAAGGTTTGTGCCATTAAAAAGGCATTAGATGGTCCAGGAGCAACAGCAATTAAAAAACTAGCAAATAAGAACGAAACTAAATATTCAGGGTTGATCATGAGATTTAACAGTAGGAAGTAAGGAGACTAATACTAGCAAGTTTATAAAAAAATAAAAAGCGGGCCCATTAGCCCGCTAGAGAAGATGATTAGTGGTTAAAATACAACGGTTGCATTGCTTGAACAAGCAGTTGTGCTTTGTGCTTCACATACTTGGTAGCTATAAGTACCACCGCCTTTACCGGCAATAGTGTCTGTATAGCTGTTATTATTGGCAGTGCTGGTTACTTTTGTACCATTACGATAAATATCCACTTGGCTGGTTGTTGCCCCACTCCAATTTAAATCAACAAACTTATTACCTTTCGACTTATAGCCATTTGCCGATAAGCTAATATCGCTTGCAGTCGGATCGCCACCACCTTGGCTTCCGCCAGCACAGCCATTGGCTGTTAAGTAGGCGTTTGCATCGGCGGCTTTAACAATACCATAGCCAAAGTAATCATCTTTACCCGTTGCGCCTTGATCTTGTGCCGTTGCTTTTAATGCATTACGAATTTCTGTGCCGGTACATTGTGGGTGGTTTGACCAAACCAGTGCCGCAAGGCCTGCAACCGCAGGGGTTGCCATTGAAGTGCCACTCATAAAGCCGTAATCACTGCTACCAATGTTTACGCTGATTGAGGTACTGGCAAGTAATGCTGAGCGATCTTCAAAAGCGGCACCAACTGCTGGAATGCTAGTATCATTGGTTTCACCTAGGGTACCGTATAGCATGCCAGCTTCGTTATTGATAATAACGGCGCCTACGCCACCTGAATTTTCACAGTTTGCTACCTTGTCATAAAATGACACCACACCACGGTCGATTAAACATACTTTTCCTGCCGCATTGCTATCGCTGCTTTCTGCCGTTCCCATGTAGTAAGCAGTTGCTGTTACATCACCAATATTTTCCATCGCTGATGAAGCATAAGGAGTGCCATCTGCGGCAAGGTTTGCAGCACTTGCTAAGCCTGCCGGATAGGTTGACAGCGTATCGACGCCACCCGCGGTGACTTCAACACAAATTGTTTCATCATTGGTCGCGTGTTTACCGCGGCCAGATGAACAGCTTGGGAATTGTGAAAAGCTTGCAATATCATTATTGGCGTCGTTAGCACCTATCATCATCACTGAAGAGTAACCAGCAGGATATGAACGAACGTTATTGCCATCGTTACCCGCTGCTGCAACTACTAAGCCACCGGCATTAGTAAAGTTAGCAAAGGCATTTGACTCGGTGCTATTTGAACCACCGCCGCCTAGGCTCATATTAATAATATTAGCGCCTGCTTGAGCACATAAATCAGCGGCATGAGCTAAATCAGAAGAATAACCCCAACCTGCTTCGTTGAATACTTTAATAATATGCATAGCTACACCGGGTGCCATACCGATAACACCTTGGTTATTATCGGCAGCGCCTATGGTGCCGGCGACGTGGGTGCCATGCGGGCCGCCATGTTCAAACCAATTACCGGTTCCGGCATCGTTATCACCAGTAATATTGCCCCAAATAAAGTCGGGATTGGAATTATCTAAGCCAGAATCAATTACACACACTTTCATGCCCGCATTGGCATCAAATGTGACTTGGTCTGCTTGAGATTGGTAAACAGCATAAGGTGTTAATTGCTGTTGCATTGGGTCGCCCATATCATCGCTATATTGCGCAAAAGGGACGCGTTTATTATCTTCTTCTATCAGGGTGATGTGGGGGTTATTCAATAACCCTTTAACACTGGCTAAATCGTGGCCGCTAAATTGCGCAGCAATAAAACCGTTACCGTCAACTTTAATCGTTGCGCCTAACTTTTTAGCTAAGGCTTTTACTACGCCTTTTTTGCTATTGTCTACTTGAATAATATAACGATCATTGTCTGCATACGCATTGCCTGCTGTACATATACCGCTTAACAAAAGTGCTAGTGCTAATTTATTTTTATTCATCTTTTACAATCTCACTGTTATGTTTGTTATGTCACTGCTACGTTAATATAGTGTTGCATAAATAACAAGAAAAGATTAATGAAAGATGTGAATGAATGTAAATCAATGATTTTTACTCATTTTAATTATTGCAAATAATGTGAGGTTGATGTTTTGGCAATAATAGCAGTTTATAGTGAGCAGGCGGGATAGCGGCTGGGAGCGTCGTTTAGTATTGCTTTTAGTTCATTTAGCAGGCTATTTTGCATTAAAACTGGAGCACGCTGTTTGAATGCAAAATAGCGATATTTAATTAACCCTGTGGGTGCAAAGCTTGGCCTCTTTTTGTTATTAAAATGAGCCATAAGGGCAGCAATAATAATAAATGAAAGGCGATTAGCCAAGGTGTGCTTAAGCCTAAATACTGCGTCGCAAATACCAGTACACTGGCGCCACTCATTTGCATGGCACCAAGTAGTGCAGACGCGGTACCAGCTTGTTTTGCAAAGCGCGACAACGCCATGCCCGCCGCAGAGCCCAAGCTTAAAGCAAAACCCAGTGCCGCAATTAGCATGGGCAGCATCATTGCTAAGGCGGTGTGTATATGGCTGAGCGCGAGCATTAACAAGCCCGAAAAAATTAACAAACCCACTCCAAGACGTAGCGCATTCTGGCTATTATTTTTTATATACAGCGGAGCAATAAAGCTAGCCACTATGCTAAATACCGCATTGAGGGTGAACCAAAAGGTAAAATCAGTCACCGTACCGCCTAAATGAGTTATCAACCAGCCTGGCGCGAGGGTTACATACACTAGAATTGCCGACATGGCGATCATACACAGCAAACTATTAAACAAAAAAATCGGTGAGCTAATGATAGGCAAAAAACGCCGTAAATCGAGTATATGGCCTTGGTAATGGCTATCTTCAGGACGGGTTTCTTTAAACAGTGACAGCACCACGACTAAGCCAATTAGCGCAAACAAGGTTAAAAATAAAAAATTCATTCGCCAGCCAAACTGAAGCGTTAACCACGCCCCTAAAATGGGTGCTAATGCCGGTATAAAGCAAATAATGCCATTTAGGTAGGTGATCATTTGGCCACTACGCTGTGGCCCAAATTTGTCGCGCACGATGGCAAACGCCACTACAAATGTGGCACAAGCGCCAAGGCCTTGCAGTGCGCGTGCTAATAACAAAACGTTAAATGAGGGGGCATAATAAGCTAACAGCGCTGAGCCTGCATATAGGCTAATACCAATTACCGCCACTGGTTTGCGGCCAAACTTGTCCGCCAATGGCCCTGCAATGAGTTGTCCTAACCCAACGGTAAGCATAAAAATAGCCACACTTTGCTGTACGTGTTGTTCAGACACCGAAAATTGCTCAGCAATAGTTGGAAAAGCAGGTAAGTAAATATCGATTGCCATTGGGCAAAAAATAACGAGTAGCGCTAAGATCAGTAACAACATTAAGTTTGGTTTAGCGGGCTGTGTTTGCATTGGTTCTCCTTTTGCGCGTATTTTAGGTGGGCACTGCTAAAAAAGAAAGGCCTTATGACCCTAGTACCGAGAGGATTACTACTTTTTAATTAAAATACGTGTAAGCAAAGGGGGGGAGAGCTGCTTTTGCAAGCTGGTCAGATGTGTTAGTTTAAGCCAAGTTTAATGATGGAAAATTATAATGAGTAATAAAACGTCACTTTTAAGTGTTTGGCATCGGGTTAAAACGTTACCTTTGGGTCGTTGGCTATTTACGAAAGCGGTGTGTTTTAAAGCCCCTTACTTTGGCTCTATGAAGCCTTATATACTGGAATTGCGAGCGGGATATTGTAGTGCGCGGGTAAAAAATAGACGCCGAGTGCATAATCATATCGGCACAATACACGCTATTGCGCAATGTAACTTAGCCGAATTGTGCGCTGGTGTGATGGTGGATGCCACCGTACCGGCTACAACCCACCGTTGGATCCCCAAAGGCATGACAGTGCAGTACTTAGCTAAGGTTGATACTGATGTTACCGCTATTGCTGAGATTGCGTTACCGCATCAATGGCAAGATAAGGAGGATCTTGTGGTGCCGGTAAAGCTTTATAATACCCGCAATGAATTGGTGTTCACTGCGGATATTACTATGTACATTACCGCTAAAAAGTAACTTAGCTTTGATCTGTGGCCGGTTTGTTGACAAATGACAAGCCGCTGTCGTCCTCGTCAAATAATGTTTTTACGTCATCTACCGACTTTAGTTCTTCGCTTGTTGCGGTTAGGCTTTCTTGTTCAAAGCGTTGCTTTAAATTACCTTCAATGGTGGCACCGGCTTCTATGCTCAGTGAATCATGAAAAATATCACCATGCAGATGGGCACTATTTTTTATAGTGACTTCACTGGCATTCAGTGAGCCAATAATTTTGCCTTTGACAATAATGCTTTTGGCCTCAACAATACCTTCAACAACGCCACTGGCACCAATGACTAAGTGTGCAGCTTTAATGTCGCCGTCAATACGGCCATCTAGCTGAACTTCACCTTGGCTGGTCAATGAGCCGGTAATGCGCATATCTTGTGAAATAATCGAAGGGGTATTATTAACACGCGCTATAGAGGCGTTATTGTTTACTTGCTTTTTTTTATTACCAAACACGAGAAAGCGCCTTTGTTATTTTAAGAGGGTTGACATGCTCACCATCAATGAGCACTTCATAATGTAAATGAGTGCTGGTACTGCGACCTGTGCTACCCATTAAACCAATCACATCATGCTTATTGACAGTTTGCCCTTTTTTAACGTTAATTTTATTTAAATGACCGAAACGAGTCACTAAGCCATTTTTATGTTCTAGCTCAATAAAGTTACCATATCCGCCGTTACGCCCAGCACGCAGTACTGTGGCATCTGCTGGGGCAAATATTTCGGTTTTATGCCAGCCCGCCAAATCAACGCCTTTATGGAACGCACGGCGGTTGTTCATCGGATCTTTACGCAGCCCAAAATTACTTGAAATATAATATTTAGCCGCAGGCAATGGCAAGGTGTTAGGTAGCTCACTTAAAAAACTTTCTAGAGTGTTAAGTTGCAGTAACTTATCGGCAACAGCTAAAAAGGCGCTCGGAATTTTAGTTTCATCAAACATGTCTAACGGGCCACCTTGTGCCACACTGGTGTCGCTTAAGGCTAAATGTTGTTCAAGCGCTGATTCAAGTCCCGCGCCTTTTAACATGGCTAAAATGGCTTGATGACGCAAGTTAATTTGCTGCTCTAGTAAAGCAAAGTTTTGTTGGTAATGTTGATTTAATTGCGCGTAACGCTCAGCAAAAGCGTTTTCGCTCAGGTGTACATGTTTATCAAGCGGCACTTCATCAACTAAAGGTTCATGAAACTCGTCCTGATCTTCCTCAAAAGGTGAGCTAAGCTCATCTTCGCTGAGTACATCTTTACTAATCGAAGCCGGTAATGACTCAATCATGCTTTGTAGCAAAGCTTGTTTTTGTTCTAACTCGGCTAATTGTTCAGCTTGTTGCGCGTGCAACGCTTGTTGTTTGCTAGCCTGCTGCTGCCACAATTTTTGTTCATCGAGCTTAGCTTGTTCAATGGCTGAGATTTTAGTTGTTTGGCTGTATACGCGATAACTCGAAATGCTCACCCAACTAAGAGTAATCAATACCAGCAACACGGCAAAAATTTGTAACCAAGGCGCTAAAACAACGTGCTTTACCTCACCATTTTGGCGGATAAGTAGTTGGCGAGGTGGAAAAAAATGTTCAAAAAAAGACTTTATAAATACAGGCATGGCACACAAATACTGGCTATTAACTAGGCTAAGATAGCAATTTGAGTTGAAAAAGCCAGAAAAAAATTGTAACTGAGAAAAAATTAAGCAAAAAAGGCGGCAATGTTTGCCGCCCTTTTTGCGCTGGCTTTATGTGCAAACTTACTTAGCTGGAAGCACAGTGCTTTCTACAAAACCAAAGCCGATACGCGCAAAGCCTTCTTTTTCACACCAACCGCGCATAATGACATTATCACCGTCTTCTAAAAAGCTGCGTTGCTCACCATTACTTAGGGTGATTTTCTCTTTACCACCGCGAGATAGCTCAAGTAACGAGCCAGCCTCTTCATGGGTAGGACCAGACTGAGTGCCTGAGCCAAGCATATCGCCGGGCATAAAGTTACAGCCATTAACGGTGTGATGGGCAACCATTTGTGCCACAGTCCAATATGAGTGCTTAAAGCTTGACGCAGAAACACGTGTTGGTTTGTGGCCCGCGTCGCGCATTTGCTGTGTTTCAATGCTCACATCCATTTGAATATCAAATGCACCTTGCTCACGGTTTGCTTTTGATTCTAGGTAGTCTAGTGGCTGCGGATCGTTTTCATCGCGAGTCCATTGTGTTCTAAAGGGGGCGAGTGCTTCTGTGGTAACAATCCACGGCGACACAGTCGAGGCAAAGTTTTTAGCTAAAAATGGACCTAATGGCTGGTATTCCCACGCTTGTAGATCGCGCGCCGACCAATCATTAAAAACACAGAAACCAAAGACGTGATTTTCAGCATTTTCAATCGCAATAGCATCACCCATAGCGTTACCTTTACCTAAATAAATGCCTAGCTCTAGCTCATAATCAAGGCGTTTACACGGGCCAAGTGATGGCGCATCGGCATCGGGTGCTTTAGTTTGACCATTAGGGCGGTGAAATTGTTGCCCCGATACACCAATAGAGGATGAACGGCCATGATAGCCAATCGGTACCCATTTATAGTTTGGCAATAACGGGTTGTCTGGGCGGAATAAGCTACCTACAGCAGTGGCATGGTAAATCGAAGTGTAAAAGTCGGTGTAGTCACCAATATGACACGGTAATGCAAATTCAATCTCAGCTTGTGGAATAAGTGCTTGTGCTAACTGCGCTTGGTGCTCAGAGCCGGTGCGCAATGCTCTAGACAAGGCTAGACGCAGTGCAGACCAATATTGCTGACCTAAACCCATAAATTCATTAAGGGTTTCTTTACTTGCAGCCGTTACAGCGGTTTGTGCATCGCCACTAAATAGCGCCAGTTCATTGAGTTTAGCTAAATCGATAACTTGATCGCCAATCGCAACAGCACCGCGAAAAGCCTCGTTGCTGTTTTTACGACGCACTTCAGCAAAAGGAAGGTTTTGAATTGGGAAGTCGCAATTAGCTACGTTAGCTGAGTCTACCCAGCTAGTTAAATTTATATCGTGGGTTTCATTTATTAAACTCATTACATTTCCTTTGGTTTAGTTGGTCGTGCCGTTCAGTATAAATATCAATTTATTAAATAAGTCGAGCGCTGTAAATACAGTGCACAGTACTCACTTATATGGTGATGAACAACACGATTTAAACAGACAGCGCACAATAGGCGCTCATTATCAGGGTAAAACGACAAAAAGCAGCGAGTTACGCTGCTTTTTAATGGTGTCAAATGGACTTATAAAACGCCGCGGCGCTCTTGGTCACGCTCAATTGATTCAAATAACGCTTGGAAGTTACCTTCACCAAAGCCGCCGTCATCAACACGTTGGATCATTTCGATAAAGATAGGGCCAAACAAGTTCTTAGAGAAAATTTGCAGTAGGTAGCAATTCTCACTTTGGCTATCGACCAGTATTTGATGCTCACGAATTTTGTCTTTGTCTTCTTTAACCCAAGGTACACGGTCAAAAATAGTCTCGTAATACTCAGGAATAATATCCAAAGTGGCAATAGTCGACTTATCCAACTTATCCAGTGAGCTTACTAAGTCATTGGTTAAGAATGCTAAATGCTGTACACCCGGGCCATTATATTCGCCAAGATATTCATCGATTTGGTTATTGTCGTTGCCTTTCCCTTCGTTAATTGGAATAGAGAAGGTGCCACAGGGTGACTTAAGGGCATACGAAATTAACGCCGTTTTTTGGCCTTTAATGTCAAAGTAGCGCACTTCACTAAAACCAAATACGTCTTTATAAAAGTTAGCCCATGTTTCCATGGTGCCTTTGTAAACATTGTTGGTTAAGTGGTCGATACGAATAAAGCCTTTATCTTCAACAATGTTTTGCTGTTCTAAATCTTCAAAATCTTGTGCGTAAATAGAGCCTTTGTCACCAAATTGCTCAATAAAGTAAATTAAGCTATCACCAATACCGTAAATAGCTGGGTAAGGTAAATCTTTATTGGCCGAGTCGGTAGCAGGTTTTGCACCACGCTCCACAGCAATATCAAACGCTTTTTGGGCATTTTCTACGCGCCAACCCATAGAGCAAATAGCAGGGCCATGATCTTTGGCGAACTGGGCTGAAAAACCTTCACGTTCGTTATTTAATAAAAAATGAATATCATTTTGGTTGTAATAAACAATGTCTTTACCTTTGAATTTTTTTAGCTTTGAGAAGCCAAAATCAGTAAACACTTTGTCCATGTAATCGGCATCTGGTGTTGCATATTCTGTAAATTCAATACCAACCAAACCTAAAGGGTTATTTACTTCACTCATTTTCATTACTCCCGCAATAAAGTACTGCGCTTATTTGTTGTCGTATTACGGTAGATGATTAACCAGATTAACAGTTTGGGGAAGGGGGCGTTGTTATTTAGTAAATGGCGCGTGTGTACATTTTATAGGACGGTTAGCAGTTGGTTACTTTTTTGTAGTGCAGTTAAAATGAGCAACGCGCTATTATGATTTGACAAGACAGTGTTTGTTTTATTCAAGTTATTGATTTATATTTATTTTAAATGCAAATAACGAGGCTGAAAATAACTTCAGCCTGTTTAGCCGTTGTATATTTATAGCTTTTATTGTAATTAATTGTTTACACTTTTGTGAGTACCAAAGAAGCGCTGACGTTGCTTGAGCCATAAATTAGGCTTTATAGCTGGGGCCTGTTGGTAATGGCGCTTAATTGTTTGATTAAGCGTGCGCGTTGCTTGCTGAAAAGTGAGCTTTGTTTTGGCATGGCCCATGCTTTTTATTTCAGCGCGGGTCATTGCACGGCCAGCATAAAGTAGCGCATTTAAATAGCCGGGCTCAGTTTCGTAGTTATTATCGGTTAATAATAATACCGCTTGATCGAGTGACCACCGTTTACCTATATCACCGTCTCTTTTAACGCCTTTAAACTCACCGTCAATATACACTTCAAATACGCCATTTTCAGGGGCGCTATAAAACACAAAAGCAATTCGATGCCAGTTATCCGGCTGTGAACGCCCAAAATAACCGCTGTCAGTGGTTGATATGCCGAGCCCACCGAAAGGGCTAATAAATATGTCGGCGTCGTTATTCAAATCATTTGTTGCATCGGTTTGAATAAGTGCTCGGTATATGTCCTTTGTGGCATAGGGCCAGTAAATATCCATAACGAGGGTGTAGTCTGACACTCGGCCCTCATTGGCAAAATCGCCATTAGCCGCAGTGTTTAAAGTAATCTCTAAGCCTTCAGTAGGAGAGTGATCGGTAAATGCCATTACCGTAGCTGGGCCATCGGCTAAATCAGCAATATTAAATGCGCTGGTGCTACCAAAGCGGGTTTTTTCTGGGCCCCAACCTTTATTATCAGGATCGAAATAACTCAGGGTTGAAGGACCAAAATCGGCTTTAAGTGGATTGCTGCTATCAGTAAAATTCCAAATAGTGATATTGGCGCTATCTTGACAGGCATTAAGTGGGGTATCGGTATCTATATGCAAACATTGGCTGGTTCTAAAGCGAGCGTATTGGTCGAGTAACCACCATGCTTCGGCTATCGGCGCTACATCGTTAAACGTAACGCCATTAAAAAATAACTCCGGATTAAGTGCGGGCCCCTTAAACAGTGCAACTTGATAGTTAGCAGCGGCTTCAATGGTGTCTGGCGTTAATAAAAACCAATCGGGCTGGTCAGCTAACATGGCGTTTAAGTCGGTGCCGCTCACCGTTACTGTGTATAACGAATTAAACCCCGGTGTATTAGATGGCTGTCTTTCTACATAATAGGCTTTATGAAAATCTTCTTGTGTTAGTGCGCCGGGAGTCCAGCGTTTTTGTACTAACTCAGGGTTCAGTAACGCAGCTGAAATAGTTTGCTTTGAATGCTGCACAGCGGCAGCGGTGACAGCGGTTAATTGCATTGCATTTAAGTAGTTTTCAGATATCGCAATCTCGGTTTGTGCATCGGGGGCATAACGGCCCATAATGGTATCAATGGCCTGTTGGGTAGCAGCATCGCGCTCGGTAATGGTGTCGGTTTTTAGTGTTTTGTAGTCAATGTTTTTTAGTGTTTTATCACCGGTGCTGAAGGTTAAATTGAGGTCGGTGATACCTTTTGCATAAAAGTCAGGCTGAATAACAAGGGCGCCATTATTAAGCGTAGTAAAACTTTCACCACCATGGGTATGGCCGCCTAACACGAGGTCAATACCCTGCACATTGGTGGCAATTTTAGTATCCAGGCCTTCACCTAAATGGCTCAGCATTACCATGTAGTCAACTTCGGCTGCGTACTGGTTAACAATACTTTGTGCTATTTGTTGCCACTGCCAGCTCATTTTAAATTGTTTGATAAAATCAGGTATGGGGTCGTCTTGTAGTGGCCTATCTAGCTCATTCCACGGTACTGAAGTCATGCCAAATACGCCTAACGTTATACAGCCCACTTGCACTTTGGCGAAATCGACCGCGCCAAAATCCGTTTTACTTTCACCTTCGTAGCGCGTGTTACTGGCCAGCACGGTAGCATGACTGTCTTGGGAAAAATTAATCAGTGTTTCAGGGCCCCATGCATAATCATGGTTACCTATCACACGTAAATCAAAACGCATCGCTTTAATTGCTTCATCGGTGGCAAGCCCCTGTGATATTTGCTCTGCCACGGTGCCTTTTTCGTAATCATCGCCGCCATTAGTAAATAAGGTATAGGGCGTCTCAGCTAATACCTGTTTATGGTACGCTTTGATACGGCTAAAATATTGCTGTTGGTAACCAAAACGCGCATGTAGGTCGGCTACATGTACAAAGCGTACGGCTTGTTCGCTGGCATTAGCGTCACAAGCGGTGCCCATATTGCGTTGCTCTACAATACGCTGCATACGTATGGCGAAGGTGCCCAGTTGGCTAACTTGGGCACTAACAAAACGCTCTGATACGGTGGAGTTGTCAATAGTAATCCAGCCTGCTGCCGTTAAACGGGCAAGATACAGTTGCCCACCTAGTGCATAATCGTCGGGAATTTTTAAACTAATAGTAATTGGTTTTTGAAAGGTAAGGCTTTCAGGAGCTAAAGTATGCAGCGAGGTAATAATCCCTTGCGCTGTTGCAGCCTCATCAAGCGCCGTATTTTCATAGCTTATTTCAGTATCACTATCCACACTGTTAGCGGCTACTGTAATTTCGATATTTTCGTTGATGCTAACGGATAAGCCGCTGCTTGAGGTGATCAGGTAATTGTTAGCTTGAGGTGGTGTTGGCAAGTTGGGGTTGGGAGTGACTGCATCGCCTGCGCCGCAAGCCGATAACAAAACACTCAAAGAGATGATTACAACTAACCTAAACCATGTTAATGCCAACATTTAGCCGCTATCCATATTATAAACAATCAATTGTTTATAATACCAGCTAAGTTACTAGTGGCAAAGAGTATTAAACTAACAACCCGCACTTTGGGGTGGGGTTGTTAGTTTAAAGCTAACAGTATGATTAGTTAGCTATTGTTGTGACTAAGTATTAATCGCTTAGCCCTTGTCTTTCCCATACCTTAGATTTGAAGGTCATCAGTACTAAGATAATACCCACGCCGATACTAAATAGTGCTATTTGTAAGTAAAGGTTAGGAATTTCATCTACGTTATTAGGATCAAAGCCGCCTGCTAGCAGACCCGCAATAATATTACCGATTGAATAGGTTAATACAAATACGCCCATCATTTGTCCTGAGAAGCGTCTTGGTGATAACTTGCTCACTGCGCTGAGTGCCACAGGGCTTAAACAAAGCTCACCCACGGTGTGTAAAAAGTAAGTTGTAACCAGCCAGTAAGGAGCAACTTTTAGTCCTTCTGCAGCATAATGCGCAGCCATAAACATCACCAAAAAGCCAGTAGCCATGATGATTAAGCCTACCGCACATTTAGCGCTGTAAGAAGGCGATACAAGGCGCTTTGACATGTTGATCCATAGCGCAGCAAAGAAAGGTGATAAAACAATAATAAAGATAGAGTTTAGTGATTGGAACCAAGCTGTTGGGATCTCAAACGTGCCAACAAAGCGGTCAGTATAATCACGGGCAAATAAATTTAAAGAAGAGCCCGCTTGCTCAAAACCAGACCAAAAACACGCAGAGGCAATACAGACTAAAAATAATGCCCACATTCTCTTTTTTTCAGCATCAGTTAGTTCACCACGGAAATAAATAGCGCCAAAGTAGGCAAAGAAGATAATAGTAAAAGCAACAGCCACATAGCCGGCAATAACCACAGGGTTAATCACCAGGTGACCGGTAAGCGTGGCAGTGGTAATTGCAGCAGTCGTAATGACAAAGGCGGCAATTGCACCCCAAGTACGCGTTGTCGCTCTAGGGCTTAATGGGTTAGCCGGTTTTGCACTATGATCAGGTAGGTTCTTAAGTGAAAAATGGTATTGAATTAAGCCTAACCCCATACCTACGGCAGCGGCGCCAAATGCCCAGTGCCAGCCAACATTTTCCATGAAGTAGCCACACACGTAATAACCTATGATAGAGCCTAAGTTAATCCCCATGTAGTAAATAGCATAACCACCATCACGGCGCTCATCGGCATCACTATATAGCTGACCCACCATGGCACTAATATTCGGTTTTAGTAAACCGGTACCAGTAGCAACAAAAATCAAACCGATAAAGAATGAGTAGTCGTGAGGAATGGCCAAAATGATATGACCACACATAATAATAATACCGCCATACCATACTGCTTTTTGGCCACCAAATAAGCGGTCAGCAAGCCAACCCCCAGGTAAACCTAAAAAGTATACTGCACCGGTATACAAACCATAAATAGCGGCTGCAGAAGCGACCGTAAAACCAAGACCTTCTTGTTGTAAACTCGCGGTCATAAATAAAACGAGCAACGCTCGCATACCGTAATAACTCATTCTTTCCCACATTTCAGTGAAAAATAGCGTGGAAAGTCCTTTAGGGTGGCCAAAAAAGCCACTATCTGGAGCTGAACTCATATTTACTTCCTAACTTTAAGTATTGTTATGATGATGTTATATATTTTTTCTGTCGCTATTTAACGCGTTGATTATTCGTTAAATGCTGGATCATCAGTAGTGTATAATGTAGCTAAGGTAATGGTTTGCTGTATGGTTTTTGTTACCAAAAGGTTAGAGTCACACCCTTATCCTAGCTACAATTGGCCTCAAGTATACATATACCTTACAGTCAGGGGAAGTATTGCGCGGTGACTCACTGTGTACCGCGCAACGTATTAAAAGTCAGCGTAAGGAATTATTGGGGTACCAGGAAATTCTAATCTGCCGTACACCGGGTTAAAATAGTAGCGCAGATAAAGCTGGCCAAAATTGGGCTGGTAAAAATCAGCACGATCTATAGAGAGGTAGCCACCGAAAAACCAATGTGGAGTGACGCGGTACTCAAAGCTTGCCCCTAAGTTGTAAGACACACCGCTACTGGTGCCGCCCTCAAAAACAGGGCTAACACCGGTTATAGGTTCTCTATTGTATGCCGCTATTTGTAAGTCCCGATCATTAGGGAAAAAGTCGATACTGTGAGTTTTGGTAGTTGACACGCCAACACCGGCCCTGAGTCGATAAACAAAATCGTCTCCCCAGCGCGCGTCATAACTTAATGGCAGAGACAAGCCAATATAGTTCTGTGGGCTGTAATAGCCGCCGTGTCCATATGTTTCTTCGCTTAAATTAAATTTATACGCCCAATGCAATACGCTGGCACCCACAGTAAACTCACGCTGTTGATTGCTAATGACGCGATAATAACTGCCGCCCATAAGGCGGTAACGCTGGTTATCTTTAACATTTTGGCCATTATAGAGTTGGAAGTCGGCACTTGACCAAAAGCCCCAATCGCCGCCTAAGTCATGAGACACGTTCAAACTTAACCCGGTTGAACGCACGCCGCCCCATACCTCTCCAGTTTTAATGTCGGTGAGTCCCGCATAAGACAGTACCGAGCTGGTCACTGGGCGTTTTTCAAGTTCAAATCGATAGCCAAAATCACCTAGCTTGTTGTTATAATTAATACCCCAGACAATGTCTTCTACTAAAAATCCCAGTGGCGTGGTGCCGATATCAAAGCGCCAGTTATCATTTTGCCAACCTAGGCCAATATCAATACCACTTTGCTCTGGCGTTATCTCGCCCGAGCAGCTGTCAAAAATACACAGTGCACCTTGCCCGTAGCGACTGCCGGCAAATTGCTCATCAAAACGGGTTGTTTGTGCGCTCACCCTCGTGGGATCTAGTTTTACAAAACCTTGGCCTTGCCAAAGGGGAAAGTAAGCCTCAATCGGCACTTGTCCAGCGCCAAGGGTAGCCTCGCTGGCAGTACTGGTTTGACCGCTAAAGTTAACCCCAACGGCAATATACGCTTGGTTTTGCTGTTGTTGGTTGATTAACGCGCGCTTAGCACCGTTGATATACCACGCATCCTGCTCATCGAGTTGCGCTAAACTGGCGTACAATTGCTGCTCAGTAAGTGTTTGCTGTGGCGCTAACGTTTGTTGATACCAGGTTGTTGCTTGTTGTTGCTGGTCAAACTGCTCTGCAAGCTGCGCGGCTAAATAACGTAGCTGTTGATCATTGGGCGATATATCTATTAGTTGTTGTGCGAGAAACAGCGCGTCATCAGCGGTATTAAATTCGTTTAACGCGGTCATCATTTGCTGTTGCAAATAACCTTGTTGAGCATCCGTTTGGTTAATTGCTTGCAGCATTACGTTTGTTGCCGCGGTATCATCACCTAGCGCCTGATAAGCTGTTGCAATAGTCATTAACGCTTGCGGTTCAATTACTTGATTATTATGTAACTTTTGCTGATACAAAATAATTGCAGCTTGGTGGTGGCCAAGTGCTACATTCGCGTTGAGCAGTGCCGTGGTTGTGGTGGCGTTGTGTTTATAGCGTTGATCGAGTTGATTTAATTTCGCTATTAAATCATCGCCACGGTAATACTGCTGAATATAAGCAGTGCGTAATTGTACATACTGGTTAATGTCACTTGCAGATGCATCTTCGGGTAATTGATAGTCACTGAGCCATTGCTCGGTGCTGGTTTTATCACCTTGGTTAAGTAACCACTGGCCATACAAAATGTGCCAGTAGGGAGCAAGGCTGGGCGCTGTAGTCAAGGCGCGATTAAGATGCGTTAACGCTCGCTGATGCTCATCTATTTGATACCAGTTACTGGCTAGTTTTGCACGCATTAAGGGGGTTAACGGCTGCGCTTCTAAATTAGTGAGCTGATAAATCGCAGTACTTTTTTGTTGGGCGGTTAAATGCCGCTCGCTTTGTGCCAGAGCTTGATTGATTTTTAACTGCTGCTCAAGGTTTATAACCTGCTCATCTCTGTCTTTAAAAGGGATATAATCAAGGGTTGTGAGTGCACCCTCATAATCATCAATAGTGCGTAAAAATAACGCGTGACTATAGCGCAGTTGCGCGTTCAGTGGGTACTGCCAAAGTACATTATTATACACGCTGCGCGCTTGCTCAGTTAAGCCTTGTTGTTGATAAACTAAGGCTAAATCATAATACAACCAAGGCTGTTCGGGTGCGAGTGAAATAGCCTGCTTGAGGGTGTTTTCGGCATTAGCAACATCCCCCAGGTTATAATA
This sequence comes from Pseudoalteromonas sp., assembly GCF_041613455.1. Lineage (GTDB taxonomy): Bacteria > Pseudomonadota > Gammaproteobacteria > Enterobacterales > Alteromonadaceae > Pseudoalteromonas. The sequence goes on from NZ_JBFJHD010000001.1 coordinate 42,985, forward strand.
ATCGTTGGCTTTATCTCTAAGATTGCTCGCCATCGCCGTGCGATAATCGGCTGCAACTACTTGTTTTTGTGCTGCTGTTAGGCCAGCATAAAATGCAGTTAATGATTGTTCACTGTTATCGAGTTTAACAATATTGAGTAAGCCGGTGAGGGCACTGCTATTGAGTGGTTGGTCATTTAATATTTGTTGGTAGATGCGTGCTGCTTGCGCATAGTGCCCCTGCGAATACAGCACGAAACCACGGTGATATAACACCGTATTTGGGTCTTCTTGCAGCGCATCCGCTAAGTTAAGTTGCAACTGGGCAGCATGATAATCATCGGCAGCTATTGCTTGTTTGGCTTCGCGAATGTATAACCAAAACTTCGCTGTTTTGGCTAACCCTTTTAATACCTCGCGCTCGTTGAAATCTACAGCCTGTTTTTGTGCATTGCTAAAATAGCGGTGGGCTGTTTCATGCTCACCTAAACGTAAATACAGTGTACCTAAGCTGCGCATAATAGCGCTATCTGTGGGGCGGCTTTGCAGCGCTTTTAACAACAGCGGCTCAGCGGCTTTAAATTTATTCTCTGTTACCAGTTTGTCGCCACGTAACCAAAGTTGGTAGCCCGGATCGGCCAGTAATTGTTGTTGAGCAAGCAGGGCTTGTTTAAAGTTTTGAAACTGTAAACTGCCTTTACTACTAAACGGATAAACAGTGAAATAATGCTGGTATTGTTGTTCAGTACTGCGCGCCACCGGCATGTTTTTGAGGGTGTTTAGCCAAAGCCCTTCTACTTCATTAGAGAAGCGCGATGTTGTGCCATATTTACTCAATATATCAATTGCTTGTTTATCACTGTTATCACGTCTAAGTAAATGACGTGCGTGGGCGATGGCTATTTCTCCGACCCCAGGGTAGCGTTTAAATAGTTGTGTATAGCGTTTATTAACAGGCTGCCAGTGCGTGCTGTCTTGTGCGTACCAACTTAAGTGTTCTAACTCATAATTGAGGCTCGGGTAACCTTGCTTGAATAACCGTGTATATATAGTACTTGCTTGCAGGTACTGGCCTGCCCGTGCTAATAACTTTGCGCGCTGCACTTCGGCCTGACTCTGACCTGTTATATTGGCAATAAGCTGCAATTGAGCAATACACGCTTGCGTTGAAGTTGTTTGTTCAAGCAGGTTGGTTAATAGCTGCTCGGCTTTAACTATGGCGTCGTTATTAAAATAATAGCGGGCTAATGCGCATTGCGTTTCGATATGCTGAGGGGCAACGGCTAACAACTTTTGCAAACTGTCTGCTACAAGTTGTTTATTTTGCTGCACTTCACCAATATTTATTTGGCTCAGCAGCCAGCTAACTGACTCACTATCAAGGTCGTTTACTGTTTTGGCCGCTAACAACGGGCTGATTGTTAACGCACAAACCACTGCCAATCTTAGCGGCATTCAGTGCTCCATGCAGGTTGCAGGGTCCCGTTAATTGACATAGTAAACCGCTTACTAATACTGCCATTAGCAAATAAATTTAACACACTGTCGTAATAACGGGTTTGACTAAACGAGTTATCTACCATCAGCTGTTGCTGAATCGCCATTTGGGTTTCATTATGCCCTTGAGTTGCTAAAAGTGGCAATAATGCCGCTTGGAAACCCGCAGGGCCCTTGTTGTTATCAACCTTGCCTGTTTTAGCATAACTGTTTAAGGGCACATAACCGCGTTGCTGAACGCTATTAATAAACGGTGAAAACTGGGTAATAAGTTGTTTTTTATAGGGCGCGTTATCTGCCATCATTGCTGCCCATAAATAAACTCTAATGGCATTATAGCTCCCTAAATCAGAGGTGTTTTTATCAAAGTAAAAACCGCTATTCGCATCATACATCACCCAGTCCGGCGAGACACCGTGTGGGCTGGTTGCAATTAATAATTCAGCAGAATTATCATGCAGTTGTTGCCAAGGGCTATGCGGATAAAGCTGACTAAATTGCTGGTAAATAAACAGTGGTGAATAGCTTGGGTTTAGCTTAAAGCGAGCATCAGCAAATTCAAAGCCGCGAGGTCCCGGCAGTAAAGATAAGCCTAAACCCGGTATATACGCGGTTTCTTCACGCATGATCCGCTGTGCCAACACGGCAGCTAACACACTGTAGCGACGCTCGCCCCACAGTAAAGCCGCTTGCGATAAGCTATACGCAATCCATAAATCAGAGTCTGACGCTGGAGTTGAGTCTAAAATACCCGCCGTGTTGTCGTTATTAATTCCCCACTGCCATGCGGGAAGTCGAGTGCTTAAATCACCTTCCGCTAAATGTGTTTGCGTCCAGTTTAATACTCGGTCAAACGTGACTTTGTCGTTGGCAACTAAGGCAAAAAATAGCGCATAAGACTGCCCCTCAGAGGTGGTGATCTGCTGCTTACTGCCCAAGTCGATTACTCTGCCATCTTTGCTAATAAAGTGGCTTTTAAATGTGTGCCATTGTTGCCAGGGGGAGCACTGCTGCGCCTTGAGCATGGGTGAAAACACCAGTACCACAAGGAGTAGTTTAAATATTAATAACTTCATTACTTATCTCCTTCAGCTAAGCGTTTATGGGTGAGTGCTTTAAGTAAACGCCATATTATAAATGACACAAGTATCAAGGTAAGAATCGATAACAGCGCTAATATATAAGGGTGATCAGACAGATGGAACCACACTAATGTATGCACCGGAATTTGACCCACATAGTATTGTTTGTCTGTTTTTATAGTATTAATCGTTTGCTTGGTGATCACCGCTGCACTGCCTTTTATTTGGTTTAAGCGTTGTGGATCAGTTAATGCGTTGCCTAATAAAGCAAACGTTCTATTGGAAGTTGCCGTTAATGAAACAATGGAACGCTCAGCGTCAAAAGGAGATTGAAAGCCGGTAATAACCGCTAAATCACCTCGACTTGTGACATTTACCGTCACTTTTTCAGTAACTTCATTATCATAAGCCCCGTTATATATTGCTTCAGTGATAGCTCGTTGCTGATTACTTAACAGCACGTTGGTGGTGTCGTTGATTTCACCAATCGTATCAAATTGCTTGTTAGCAGGAGTAATAATAAGAATATCTTTATCGGCAAAGTGGGTGGCTTCGCTTAAGCGTTGTACCGTGAGCCGGTGACCTGGGTAACCGGTAATTGCGCCAAAGCGCGCCGTGAGGTTGAGTAATAACGTAATGGCTTCAGGACTTGGGTTGTCGTCAATGAGTAATAATGTTTGCTGCAGATCCGCATACTTAGTGAAAGGAAAACCACTGTTGGCGAATACATTTAAATCAGGCAGGGCGATATAATGGTGAAAACTGCTAGCATCTATTGTGGAGTTACCATCAATAATTCCGTATTCACCACCTGCGGGCACTGACGTACACTCTCCGGGTTTTACCCTACCAAACCTAAAATCAAACGCCAGCTCGTTACGTGCCGCCAAGTTAATCCCATTCACCGATACGTTTTCAATGTTTTGGGTTGTTTCGGTATTACCTAATAACGGCATAAACGTTTTGGTTGCTTTAACCAAAGAGTCATCGTTATTAAGCAAGAAACCACTTATAAACTCTTGGTTTATTAGCATGTTTAAGCGAGAGTCTAAAATGATATTCTCGGGCGTATTACGGTATTGTAAGGTAATAGGTATGCCTTTTTCACGCCAAGTAAACAAGTCGGGTGCAAAGCGTACATTGAGCTTCACCGGCCCATGTTGTAAGCCTTGTGCTTGCAGTTGGGTTGGGTAATCAAGCAGCTCATCAAAACTAACGGGACGGTCGCCTCTGAGCCAGCGCGGAGCATCATACGCTTTTCGTCGTGGCAATTTATTTATCGCCTCGATGCTAGCACTTCTGCCGGTCATTATTTTATGGCCAAATACCAAGCCGTTGACGGCCGCTTTTAGATCGGCTGTATCTCGACCTAAAATAAGTAACATTTTATTATAGCGGTTGATTGGACTAGAAATAATTTCAATTGTTGGCTTATCAACATCGGGATAATCAACTAAAAAGTCTGGTTTACTGTCGTTGGTAACAAACACCACGCTGTGGCTGTCTGCGCTAGTATTTAGCAGCAGCGGGAATTGCGCGCCACGCCAATCTGCTTTTGCGCCAAACCAACTAGATAAAGTGGCTGCGGCTTCAATCGCCTCATTATTTGGGGGCTGCGCAAATACAAATGGCAGCGTTAATTTATCGTAACTTTTACTATCAAAAAACGGTGCTGGTAAATACTCAAGTAAGCTATCTATGGCTAATGCTGTTTGATCAAGCGTAATATGACTCGATTTACTGATCTCAGTCCAAATAGCGCGATTATGGTAATCATGACAAGTTAAATCATAATAGCCGACTAATTCAAAGCGGATTTGATTATAGTCTTTGATGTATTTAGCGTTTAGTTTAATACGGTGAGAAACGGTATTTTCAACCATACTTAACTGCTTATTGATTGGTAATACGGTCACTAAATTCTCATTAAAGTAGAGTTTTAAATGCGACACATGGCTAAGTAATGAAGGAGAGTTTGTATACGAAAAATTCAGCATTAAATTTTTGCTGATTTTATCTACAGGGTTAGTAAAATCGACGCGCGAATTATTATTGATGCCATCTAATTTATAGCCATTAAATCCCAGTGCACTAAAGTCTAAACGTAAGCTTGAAACCGGAGCGCGCTCAGGGTAGCCATTGTTAAATATAGACTTATCGGACAAAGGTTCGGTTGCAATTGCTTGCCACACGAAACTAATTAGTAAAAATGTAACAACGGTATTAAGCCATGTTTTAATCATAATTATTATGCACTATTGGTTTTTTTGGAATAAAAGTGTTTAAGTAGCTAAGCACTTCACTAATAAGCTTTATTATGGGTTGTAGTGGTCTGGGTGCGTGAAATAATAAATTGCTAAAGCCCCTAAAACTGGTTTTTTGTACTTCTTTAAAACTATACGCTGGGCGATCGTGTCTAAAGTTATCTTGCCAGTCTAGCCATGCGTCAGCACGTGAAAACGTACATTGTATATATTCACCTTGTTTTGCAAGTGATAAATCACTCAATGTAAGCCCTAAGTGATGTGTATTAGTGTTACACACATAGCTAGTGAACGAAAATTGCTTAGTGCCGCGACTCATTAATAGTTCTATTTTATCATTAACTTGGCAAAAGTGGGGCTGTAAAGTTTTAATACCTACGCCATTATCGCAAAAATCAGTAATTTTTACTTTTAAAGTATGGCCATTGGCTAACCGTATTCCTGCGGGAAAATTTGCTTTAATGCGGTGCGACTGCCTTACCTGACGCGCTTCGGCAGCCACCGCTACCGCAGCGCCTAGAATAATAATATTATAGCTGGCCCACGCCATACTGATGAGCAACACACCATACTGATTAGCATCACCAAATATAAGCCGAAGAATACCGACTAGCATGCCTAATAGATTGATAACTAATAAGACCAAGTAAGGTTTGGATATTTGCCAATCATAATGCTCTTTTTCGTTGAGCCCACCTTTTTCGGTGACATTAAACTTACCTTTATTGGGATTAAATAATGCCACAGTCGTGGGTTTTAAAATGTACCACGCTAACACCGACTCATAGACTTCCCCCCAAAAAGAATAGCGGTACTTTCCCTGTATTCGCGAGTTGGTGGTTTTTATTTGGATCAGGGTGGGGACGACATAGATAAAAATAGCGATAAACGGCGCGTAAATAATATAGGCATTGAAATATATCAGTGCCAACGGCGCGGTTAAAAATATTATTCGTGGAATACCCGATAAAAAATGCAGCATGGCATTGATGTAACATAATCGCTGCGCTATGTTTAGCCCTTTGCCGAGTAACGGATTGTCGAGTCTAAATATTTGCGCCATACCACGCGCCCAGCGAATGCGTTGCCCTATGTGCGCCGACAAGCTGTCGGTGGCTAACCCTGCGGCTTGTGGAATATTGATGTAGGTTGTTTTGTAGCCGGCGCGCTGCATGCGCAGTGCGGTGTGAGCATCTTCAGTCACGGTTTCATAGGCAAAACCACCGACATCATCCAACGCTTGACGTTTTAACACCGCGCAAGAGCCACAGAAAAAAGTGGCGTCCCACATATCGTTGCCATCTTGGATCAAGCCATAAAAAAGCATGTTTTCATTGGGTATTTCACTGTGGTTATTTAAATTGCGCTCAAACGGGTCGGCTGAAAAAAAGTGATGTGGTGTTTGTACTAAACACACTTGGCTGTCTTTTAAAAATTGCCCCATGGTCACTTGTAAAAAAGAGCGGGCAGGAATATGGTCACAATCGAAAATAGCAATGTATTCGCCCTGAGTATAGCGCATCGCATTATTCATATTGCCCGCTTTAGCATGGTTATTGTTAGAGCGAGTTACATAGCCGACGTTTACTTGTTGGGCAAATTCACGGATCTCATCGCGTTTGCCATCGTCTAATAAGTAAACATTGAGTTTATCAGTAGGCCAATCAAGACTTAATGCCGCCAGGGTGGTTGGTTTTATTACACTTAGAGGTTCATTATAAGTGGGAATATAAACATCAACACTGGGCCACAAGCTGGTGTCGGCAGGCAGCGGAATTGGTTTGCGTTCCAGTGGGTTAATCGTTTGAAAGAAGCCTAAAATTAACACCACCCAGGCATAAGTTTCCGCAAACAGCAGTGCCATGCCTAAAAACAGCGACAGGGGATCATTCCAGTTCAAGGTTTCGGTGTAACGCCACCATAAATAGCGCGAAGCGGTAATCACCGACAGCGTGATCATAATAATGGTGGCAAGCTGGCCTTTAACGCGCTTTAAAGAGTAGGCTACCAGTAAAATAAAACTAATAAAGACAGCTTGCGCTTCTAAGCTAAATGGCACAGTGACAAAGGTGGCAAGTAAAAACAATAAAAAGGCGATAACGGTATATTTTACTACGCTGTTTTGCCAAATTTTAGCATCGGCCATGGTTTGAAACGCACTTTTTTCCATTTTACGCTGGGGCGTGGAGAAAAGTCGCTTTAACAGCTTGCCTAATTTTAAATCTAACCAACGCAGTTGCCGAAAACAGTAGCTGATCGCCGCATAAAAATAGTTAATAGCAGGGTCTATAATGGGACTCGGCTTAGGGCTGCGTCTAAAAAATAGCAAGAATAAGCTTTGCAGTATAAAGCGGATAGAATTTGAATATATATAGCTTCTAAATGGCAATCTTAAGTGTGGGTAATAGTCATATAAAAATAACTCATAGCTGAGCTTATCCCGTTTAACTTTAACCAGTAATGAACTAAATAAGGTAAAAAATGGCATTAAAAACGACTCAATCACATTGACCCGGTGTTGATTAAAGTAGCCATGAAATTGAAACGAGATATAGCGCACTAGCTTGTCGGTAAATAGCAGCATTAGCACCAGCGTCATGGTGCTATGTATAGGGCGTTGTCGAAATTTCTTAAAGTTCATGGTATTAGCGCTGCTTTACTTATTAACCAACCTACCAATGTTTCAAAGTCATCGTTCGCTATGCTTAGGGGAGCACAATTTACCGCAACATTTCGTGCTGCGGTTGACTCTTTAACTGCTTCATCATGATTGATAAAAAACGATGCCATCAGCGGCAGCGTTGATTGCCACAAGCTAAATAGATCAAACTCCAGCGTGGAAGCTGAATTATATTTATTGATTAAAAAAAAGTGCTTCCAGCGTGAGCTTGCGCCTTTTAAGCTTAATAAGCGCTTATAAATAAGGCTGTGGCATACGGCATCGCAGTTTACTAGCTCCAGCACAATATCATTGGGTTGCAGCGGGATAGTTGCTAAATCAAGGTGGGCAGGGCAGTCGAATAACAACCAAGTTGTTGCTTTACAGTCTAGTTGTTGGCAATTGTTAATCACGTTGATAATGTCATTTTCATGTTTCGACATGGTGCCGTAAGGTAGAAAAACTACCCCATCATCATCTTGATAAAAATAGCTCAGTGCCGCTGCAAAGTTATCGGCGTTACTCCAGCCAAATGTATTGTCCCACGGTAAACCAAAGTGTAAGCTTAAATCGCTTTTCGCATCTAAATCGATGGCAATCACATCGACGTCAGCTTTTTTTAGCGCACACGCAAGATTGGCCACTACTGATGTGCTGCCAGTTCCGCCTTTAATTCCTTTTATAAAGACTCGTTGCACGCTGCGTCGCCACCTTTTGCTGAAGTATTCGCTATTACACGTTCAATGTCTTTTAATAAAGGGTACTTATTAATGGTTGCTTTATTATATTGGGTGTTAACAATTTCCACATAGTCTTGTTGCCTACCACCAAAATGTTTGCTCAGATTGGTTACATCGTTAGATGTTAACGTTTGTGAATCTTTTAAAACGATATTTTGCATTACTACGTATACCACCCAAACTAAGTAGTTAATATTTAAAGTAGACTTTATTTACCTATTATATATAAAATAGCAGCCAAAACTAGTAACAAGTTATTAAAACGAGAGGTGTTTAAGTGTTCAAGTTTCATATTTCGGGATTAGAACCAACAGCACAACAGCTAATGAGCACCTCTAATTACGCGCTGCTCGCGCCATTGGATAGCTTTGTGATTGAGTTAGCCTTGCAGGCAATTAGTGATGAGACCGCAGAAAATATATTTATAGTCTCCTCGCAAATCGAGGCTTTTTTTGAATCTCCCTTTTCAGATAAGCTAAATGGTGCATATCAAGATCAACGTGTTTATCCCTTTTCATTTACTGCATTAGCCTCAGGTTGGACGTTGCAACACAGTTTGCAAAGAGCCATTGATGAGTTAACAGTGTATCCGCAAAGCCGTAATTCTTTAGTAATGCTGCATTTAAATACCGAACAATTGCAAGGTATTGATGAGGTAAAGTTATCAAACACGTTGAATTATGTGCAAACGTTTTTAACACAAAGCAATGCCACCTTATTATTGTTAATCTCGGGCCCTGAGATTGCTAATTACCGTTTTATGATACGCCGGTTGAATAAGCAGTTTGACGGCAGCGTGTTTATAGAAAGCGATGCCGCAATGCGTATCTTCGATTTTGACTTTTGGCGCCATAGCGCAGGCATTGTCACTAATAAACAATATCAATTAACGATAAAAAATAACCAATTGATAGCGCAGGCATCGCTTGCAGAAACGCAGTCTACGTTTACTCACAGTGAAAAAAATGATGATGAAGATGACGTCTGGCTAGTCGCTAATGCGGTACCAGAAGGCACCAAATTACCAAGCTCTTATCATTTAGTGAAAGATAATCAGCAATTATTTAATAAGGGACCCAATGTAACAGCGGCCACTTTGGTATTTTCAGTCAGTCGTTACACCGATTTAGCGGAGTTAGCCAATCAGTGTTTTCAATTACGCAAAAATTGCGGGCGTTGGCTTAAACTCGTTATTCAAAATGTAGATGGCACTATTCGCCACCAAGATGAATGTCTGTTTTTGAACCTAGGGGTAAATTTAATTTTATACAGCTTTTCTGAACCGTCACGATTGCTCTCACAAATACAGTCAATACAGGGATTTCAATACACGCGACCATTACCTCCTTCTGCTGCTGATGTATTGAAATACACAGAAAATACCTTTGCCAAAGGCTATTTACCGTTTTTAGAGTTCACTCGCCAAGTTGAAGTTCATAGTGACTCAGCGGTTAATTTAGGGGTCAGTGGGGTGCTGGTGATATTTGAGTTACTGCCAAGGATTAAACCCATACATGGGCTGCATTTATTTCATATTAAGCGTGCCGGTGACATATTTAGTATTGTTGATAATGAAATTTACTTATATTTGCACGCGTGTAGAGAGCATGACGTGGGGAATGCAATTCAGCATACCTTTAAGCTTAAAACCGGTGATTTTTTTGGCCATGAAAATTTAATTACCGACCATTTTTATATTCAACAAAAATGCAAAGAGTTAAGGCGTCGTTATAAAGGTCAGTCAATCATTGATTATACTAAGCAGTTAACAGAAAATAACCGCAGAGAATTTGCAGCGGCACAGCGCGTTGATAGCAATCGTGCAGATAACCAAAGCACTGCAGCGAGGCTAGCTTTTAAAGAACGTAAAAATGCCACGCCTTATGTAATGACGTTAAAGGAGTGTCAAGATGAGTCTTAATCAGTTTATTATGACAACTGTTATCGCCATGCTGTTGGGTGCGGTATTGTGTTTAGTAGGGACATTTATACTTACAAAAATAAAGGCTTATTACCTGAAGTTGACCTTTAAGCATGAGGTTTTAGCGCCTTACACACCAAATACAATAAAAAAGGATAAATAGTGAAACTATCGGGTTTAGGTGTTTGGAATCTATATTTTTTAATTAAATTTGTGCTGTTTTATTACGGGGCCATTAAATTTGATGTACTGAGTAACGCAGCACTTGCCGCTTTTTTAGTGCTGCATTTCTCAAAGCCACTATTAGAAAAACTAAAGCATGTTATCGGTGCTGTGCTTGCGATTAATGTGCTTTACCAAGACTCTTGGTTGCCGCCAATTAACCGGCTATTAAAACAATCAGACTTGCTACAAGAGTTTAACCTAGGTTATCTATTAGAACTAACCGGCAGAATGATTAATGTTGATTTGCTACTTGGCTTGTTTGTACTCATTGTTTGTTTTTGGTATACCTCACAATGGATCCGCTTTACAACAGTGACGGTTCTTGGCTTGGCGCTGATAAGTTATCAAGGCAACCAGCAAGCAGAACCAGTAGGGCAACCGGTGGTAAGTGCTCACTCCAATCAGCAGCAAGTAAGCTTAAACAACCCTGCTGAAGTGAGTAAATCACGCTCACCCAATCAACAATTAAATGATTTTTACCAACAACAAAAACAACTTGTAACGCATTTCCCGGCCCAGCTTGAAACACCGTTTGATGTTATTATTTTAAATATTTGCTCTATGGCCACCGCCGATTTAAATGCTATAGGCGTGAGTGTTGATACCCTTTTTGAAGATTATGATATTGTTTTTTCAGACTTTAATACTGCAACATCTTACAGTGGTCCAGCCGCTATTCGTCTGCTGCGGGCAAGTTGTGGGCAAACAAGTCAAACCGCGTTATTCGATCCCGCGCCACAGCAATGCTATTTATTTGATAACCTCGAAAAGCTAGGCTACAGCAGCCACATTGCAATGAATCATGATGGTCATTTTGATGCGTTTAAAGAGTTGATAAAACAGCATGGTAATTTAACTGAGCCGGTATTCAATAATCAATCATCCCCCATTATGCAATACAGTTTTGATGATACACCTATCTATTCCGATGGAGCAGTGTTACAGCGTTGGCTAGCAGAGCAAGGCGATGATTGTGCGCCTTGTGCGCTCTATTACAATTCAATCAGTTTGCACGATGGAAACCAACTTGCCAACCAAGCACGAATGAATAGTAAGCAAAGCTATCCACAACGCCATGCCAACTTATTTGCCGACATCACGCAGTTTATTAATAGCTTAGAGCAACGTGGGCGCAATGTCATGCTAATGATAGTTCCCGAGCACGGTGCGGCATTAAAAGGTGATCGCGTGCAGTTTGCAGGGCTACGCGAAATACCCAGTCCAGCCATAGTATCGGTACCGGCGGCAATTAAGTTTATTGGCCCCGATGTGCCCCGTTTCGAGCAAATTAAAATTGCTAAATCGAGCAGTTATTTTGCCTTGTCGGAGCTGGTCAGTGGTGTCATGAAAAGCAACCTTTTTGCTGGTAATAACAACCTGTTAGACATAGTAACTCGATTGCCTGCAGCGCCTAAAGTGGCCGAAAACAGTGGCACCATTATGATGTACATAAATCAGCGCCCTTATATTCAGCTTGATGGCGGTCAGTGGACTGCTTACCCAGAATGAGAGTGGATACCGCGCTGGGCTTGATTAGCTAAAGGTAAAGTTTTGTCCAATTTTGTTTACAATATGCTATCCAGCAGATCAGAGTTAGCGTATTATTCAGGTAATGTAGTTTTACCTTATTTGAGGGTGTATGCGATTAGATATTCACTGTGCAGACCGAGTTGGTATTGCTCAAGAAATTCTTAATATTTTAGTTAACTATAATGTTGATCTAAAGGGAATTGAGGTCGATTCAGTTAATTGTCGTATGTATGTGAGTTTTCCTGAAATTGAGTTTGAGCAGTTTCAAAAAATCATGCCATCCATTCGCTTAATTGACGGTGTTCATGACGTGCGCACCACCGCTTTTTTACCTTCTGAGCGTGAGCATAACGAGCTTAATACTTTACTAAGAGCACTTCCCGATGGCGTTATTTCGATTGATGCTAAAGGGTGGGTGCGTTTATGTAATGACGCGGCATGTAAAGATTTACAATTAACAGAAAAAGAAGTGATTGGCGCAAATATTAATAATTTGCTCAAAGGCTTTAACTTTACCCGTTGGCTTGAAGGAAAAGAAGTGTTGGGCCAAACCACGCGCGTAGAAGTGGCGGGGGAAGATTTTATTGCTGATATATTACCCATTGCCGTACCGCAAGGCAAAGAAGGCGATGTGCTTGCCGGTGCAGTAATAAACATAAAATCGCAAAGCCGTTTAGGGCAACAAGTCAGTGCCTTTAGACGCTATGGGCAAGAAAGCTTTGCTACTATTCATAACTTTAGTACCGCTATGCGCCGTGTAGTGCGTGAAGCACGTAAAATGGCGCAGCTAGAAGCCCCTATTTTAATTACCGGCGAAACCGGAACCGGTAAAGAGCTACTTGCGCGGGCATGTCATTACGCGTCTAATCGCTCTGTTAAGCCCTTTATTGCGTTGTCGTGTGCGTCACTGCCCGATGATGTAGCCGAGTCTGAATTATTTGGTTATGCCGGATACGAAGAAAATGCAGCCCCAAAACGTGGCGTGCTTGAGCAAGCTGATGGCGGCACGGTCTTTTTGGATGAAGTAGGCGAAATGTCTACGCAGTTACAAACCAAGCTGCTACGTTTTTTACAAGATGGCACATTTAGAAAAGTAGGCGATGAAAACGAAGTAAAAGTAAATGTGCGTATAATTGCTGCCACGCAAAAAGACTTACCAGCTATGGTGCAAGAAGGGGTTTTTAGGGAAGATTTATATTATCGTATCAATGTACTTACCCTTGAGATAGCACCATTGAGGGATCGTAAAGCCGATGTGGGCCCCCTTGCTGAACACTTTATTCAAAAGTATGCCCAGCAAAATGGCCACGATGTTCCGCTGTTATCGCAAGAATGCTTAAGCTTTTTACAAGCCTATCCGTGGCCTGGAAATGTGCGCCAGTTAGAAAATGCGATTTACCGTGCTGTGTCGCTGTTAGATGACAGTGAATTACGCGTAGAGCATTTGCAACTGCCTACCTTTACCCATGATTTAGGCTACTTAGAGTCAGATTTTGAAGGCACACTCGATCAGGCAGTGAAGCGTTTTGAAGCAACGTTACTCCGTAAGCTTTATCCGGCTTACCCAAGCTCGCGTCAATTGGCAAAACGACTTGGCCTAAGTCACACCGCGGTGGCCAACAAATTACGTGATTACGGGATTAACCGTAAAACAGTTAAAGTGTAGTCGCTTGCCACAGCCGTTATCGACTTGATCGCACGTGGAAAGTGGTTTTGTATGCTTTAATACACTAAACCTAGCTAAACACGTGTGATACACTTAATTTAACTTTAACTGGTAAGACCTCTACTGTGAACTTATATATTCGACTCATTTTATTATTTTTTAAAATCAAGCGTAACCGCGACTATCAACCACTGCTTGATAGCATAGATATTGATTACAAAGCACTGCCTACAGATTGCGATATTAATTTGCATTTAACGAACTCACGTTACTTAGCAATGATGGACTTATCGCGTACTTGGATGACTGAGCGAGTGGGGTTATTAAAACAGATATTAAAACGTCGCTGGTTTCCTATTGTTAACGCCACTGCGATCACTTATATTCGCGATATCAAACCCATGCAGCGCTATACTATTAGTACCCGCTTAGTGGGCTGGGATCATAAGTACTTTTATATAGAGCAAAAATTTCACTCGCAGCGTGGTTTGCACGCAATCGCATACGTGCGCGGGGTGTTTAAAAGCAAAAAGGGCATAGTAAGTATTGAAGAAATGCTGGCAGTAGCTGGCTTTGATGGCGTAGCGCCTATTTTACCGAGCGAAGTCATGCACTGGAAAGAAATGCTAGAGCAGAAAAAAATCACTAATTTACCGCGCTAATTACTTATAAAGTTTTAGTTAAAAAAGGCCTTACGGCCTTTTTTAACAGAGATACGTAATACCACTAAAAGTGGTATTTAACCGCAAACATGGCCACAACAGGATCAATTTTTACGCTAGATGTTAATGCTTGTGCACCATCAGCGTACACAGTGGAATCCGTTTCAATATCCATTACCGACACCATAGCGTGTAGCCCCCACTTTTCTGCTATTTTATAGTTAGCACCCAGTTGCGCGACAAAGCCAAACGAATCTTCTAATTTAACTTCTACATCCGCTGTGCCAAGTACTGTTTTAAGTGCCTGAGAAGGTTGCTCATCAAAGAAAGTGGTATAGTTAACACCGACACCAATAAAAGGACGGAATGCGGAGCTTGAGTCTAAAAAGTGATATTGCGCTACTAGAGAAGGCGGTAAATGCTTAATGTTAGCGATTTTATTCCCCGCTAAACCGCCCGCACCATGAATGTCATGCGAAAACGGCGTGGCGGCAATGAGCTGTAAAAACCACTGCTGGTTAAATGCATAATCTACGCTAATACCAAGCTGAGTATTGGAGTTCGGGTTTAATCCTAGAGCAGAATTTTCGTTAATGGCTGAGTGAGTATTATCAGGGTTTACGTTGATAGCGCCGATGTTTACGCTAACGTTAGCTTGTGCAGCCGCAGAGAGGGCTAATAAAGAACTCGTGAGTAATGCCATGCTTAATTTAGTTTTCATGTGGTGTTCCAAAACGACTGTGTGATTGCTGCTATTATTATTGTTTAGTGCCAATAATCAGTTGTTTTAGATCAAGGTTTTTCAAATCTGTGCAGCACGACTAACCCTTTATTGATTTAGATTAAGTGTTTACTATTTAGTGAAACTAAATGCTTGATTTATTAATCTAATATTCAGAATAAAATCAGCCACGTTTTGCTACACTCCCCGTTATCTATCCGTTACACATTAAGCAGGTTAAATGAACGCTACCCAGCAGCTATTTCTTCATGGTTCCATTTCTAAAGCACTGCTTAAACTAGGCATTCCAATTATTCTGATTAATATTTTGCAATCGGCGTATCAACTGACCGACGCATTTTGGGTAGGGCGCTTAGGGGCCGCGCAAGTGGCCGCGGTGTCGATTAGTATGCCGGTGACTTTTTTAGTTATTGCCATTGGCGCAGGGTTTGCCATGGCAGGGGCTATTTTATCGGCGCAATATATGGGGGCTGGGCAGCAAGATAAGGTAAATCATGTTGCCGCGCAAACTATGTTAATGGTAACGCTCACTGCCATTGTATTAGGCGGCATAGGTTATATGCTTTCGCCTTATTTTTTAACATTGTTAGGGGTTGAGCAGCAAGTGTATGGCGATGCGCTGAAGTTTATGCATGTGTCGTTTATTGGGGTCATTTTTGTGTTTATTTATGCCATGTTTCAATCACTAATGCGTGGGATTGGCCAAACGAAAGTGCCGTTAATTATTGTCAGTGTGACCGTGCTGCTTAACTTTGTACTCGACCCATTATTTATTTTTGGCTATGGCCGCTTTCAAGGCTTAGGTGTGATGGGGGCGGCTTTGGCTACGTTAGTAACACAAAGTTTGGCGGCACTTGCTGGGGTGATCATCTTTTTACGTGGCCGTCATGGTATTCAATTACAGCTTAAAAGCTTTTACCCCGATTGGCGTTATATAAAGCAAGCCTTTCTTTTAGGTGCGCCGGGGTCAATCGAATTGTCGGCGCGAGCATTTGGCTTAATTATTATGTCATTTTTAGTGGCCAGCTTTGGTACTCACACCATCGCCTCTTATGGCGTGGGCTCTAATATTTTACAGATGGTGATGATCCCCGCCATGGGCCTGTCGATGGCCGTGTCAACACTTGTCGGGCAAAATATGGGAGCGGGCAACCCGCAGCGGGCAGCAGAAATTACTAAACTTGCCATTCTGTGGGGCTTGTTTGGTTTATCGCTGGTGGGTGTATGCGCCTATTATTTTGCTGAGCATTTAGTGGCCTTTTTTATTCCCGATGATGCTGCAGTTATTACCAAGGGCGCACAATTTATTCGCATTATGTGTTTAACTTGGGGAGGGATTGGTGTACAACTTTGTGTTGTGGCTGCTTTTAGAGCATCAGGCAATATGCTGAATGCGATGTTAGTTGCGCTATTATCACAAGGAATAGTGCAGTTTCCGGCGGCGTATATTTTAGCTAAGCATACGCAACTGGGAGACAATGGTATTTGGTATTCGTTTGCCATTACCAATGTTGTTATAGCGCTTATTACTTATGCTTGGTTTGTGCAAGGATCGTGGCAAAAAACGATTTTAACAAAACAAGACAAAGACATAGCAAAAATTAGCCAAGAAGCGTTTATCGAGGAAGGTAGTCACTAAATCATGACGACAGCTTGCATGTCGTGTTTAATTTTATAAGGAGTCACTATGTCTGTTTTGGTTGCTATCGCAGATCGCGATAATTCTAAATTGGTTGCACAGCTACAAGCCCGTTTGCCTGATATTGTTATTGAGCAATACTCACAATGTACGGATTTTAGTAATGTTGAGTTTGTATTAGCCTGGTATGCGCCTAAAGAGCTGTGGGCAAAATTACCTAATTTAAAAGTAGTGTCGTCGTTTGGGGCTGGGGTGGATAGCATTGATTTAGATTTACTCCCCGCGCATGTTGAAGTGGTGCGTATTGTTGATACCCAATTAGAAATTGATATGGCGGAGTATGTGCTGACCCATGTATTGGCGCAAAAACTACAATTAAACATGTTTTATCAACAACAAGCTGCAAGGCAATGGAAACCAAAACGGGTATTAAGTCATAACCGAGTGGCTATTTTAGGTTTTGGTCAATTAGGCAGAGCTTGTGCACAAAAGCTGATTGCTAATGGCTTTAACGTAAGTGCGTGGGCACAAAGTCATAAAGATCTGACTGACGTAACCATGTATTATGGTGAAGCAGGGCTTAACGACATGCTGCCAAATAGCGACTATTTAGTGTGTTTGCTCCCTTTGACGAAACACACCACCGGCATTATCAATAAAGAGCTATTGGCTAAACTTCCTGCCCATGCGGTATTGATTAATGCTGCACGAGGGCAGCATGTGGTGGAAGCCGATTTATTACACGCCCTTGATAATGACACTTTACGCGCCGCAACCTTAGATGCGTTTGATCAAGAGCCGTTACCTAGCGATCACCCCTATTGGCAGCATGCTAAAATAACCGTCACACCACATTGTGCTGCGCTGTCAGACGTTAACTGCGTTATTGAACAAATAGAAGTGAGTATTCAATGCTTAGCTAATGGCACAGCGCTGAAAAACCGTGTCGATAGAACAAAAGGCTATTAATTAAAATGATTAAAGAAACATCTTGTTAACAGGTGTAATTTTTATTATTGTATGAAACGTATTCTACTAATAACAATAATATCGAGAATAACATGAAGTCAAATCAAGGTGGCGCTAAATTAAGTTTAGTCATTATATCTATTATCATTTTAGGCGTGTCGGCGTTGTTTAATCAAGCCCATGCCAATGAACTCATCCAACTACTATCGTAATGCTTAACCGCCTATGCGCAGTGTTTTCTATTGCACTGCGCATAGGCGGTGTTATTTGCGCTCAACCCACTGCTGTGCCTAGTGAATAAGTTAACGCGTAAAACGTGTTTGCCCCCGCGTAGTGTCATGTCCAAAGTGTTCCTTGCTATTTTATTAATATCCTTTCGAGTTAGTCCAGATTGACGATGATAGTTGCTCGGCGTCGGCCTTATGCTGGCTGATAAATTAGTCAGTAGTATTTTTTGGAGAAAACAATGACGACAGCACCTAAGTACGTAGCAGGGCATAACCTACTGCGTGGAAAATCGGTTTTAGTAACCGCCGCCGCAGGCGCAGGCATCGGCTTTTCAGCCGCATTACGTGCAGCCGAAGAAGGGTGTCGAGCATTAATGATATCTGACATTCATCCACGCCGTTTAGAAGAAGCGGTAGCCAATATTAAGCAACAAACAGGGCTACAGCAGGTTTATGGTCAATTATGTGATGTAAGCCAAGAAGAACAAGTTCAGCTGTTGATCAACGCAGCCGAAGACAAACTCGCCGGTGTTGATGTGCTTATTAATAATGCAGGCCTTGGCGGTCAAACTGCGGTAGTCGAGATGACTGACGAGCAGTGGCATAAGGTGATTGACATAACCCTTACAGGCACCTTTCGTATGACCCGTGCCATGCTGCCCTTTATGCAACAGCGCAAAGCAGGTGTAATCATTAATAATGCCTCGGTATTGGGTTGGCGAGCACAAAAAGAGCAAGCACATTATGCCGCTGCTAAAGCGGGCGTGATGGCCTTTACGCGCTGTTCGGCATTAGAAGCTGCAGAGCATGGGGTAAGAATTAACGCAGTATCGCCATCAATCGCATTACATGAATTTCTTAAAAAAGCGTCCAGTGCCGATGTGCTGGAGAAATTAGCGGCAAAAGAAGCGTTTGGGCGTGCTGCCGAAGTGTGGGAAATCGCTAATGTGATGATGTTTTTAGCCAGCGATTATTCATCTTACATGACCGGCGAAGTTGTGTCTGTTAGTTCACAGCGCGCTTAGGAGGCGGTATGGCAAATCAAATAATGACGAGCAAGGCGCAATTACTGGCCGCAACAGGGCTTAATTTGGGCGTGAGTGATTGGATTGCAGTTGAGCAAAGCCGAATAGATATGTTTGCCGAGGCGACAGGGGATCATCAATGGATCCATGTCGACCCAATAAAAGCAGCACAAGGGCCATTTGGCGCTTGCATTGCGCATGGTTATTTAACGTTGTCGTTGGTTAATTATTTTTTACCGCAGTTAATTGATGTGCAAAACATTACCATGGGCGTTAATTACGGCTGCGATAAAGTGCGCTTTCCAAATGTAGTTAAAGCCGGCAGTAAAGTGCGTGGCAGCGGACAAATAATCAGTGTTGAAGAAATTAAAGGCAGTGTGCAAGTGATCACCCGCGTGACGATTGAAGTGGCCGAGCAGCAACGGCCTGCCTGTGTAGTTGACACCATTAGTCGTTATTCGTTTGCTTAAAATGACCTGCTAAGCACGACTAAAGCATAACAGCTAAATCGTTAACGGTTATGTTACACATAACAATGTTAAATCGCGGGAGTTAATTAATGGGTTGGGGTTTTATCACCTAAGCGAGGGGTAAATGGTTAATACTGATACGCGTTATATTATTTGGTTACTCGATTTTTTAGCGAGTTTAGGTATGGATAGTGATGCCATTGCCACCCACAATGGTATCAGTAGAGATGCGCTGCATAAACC
>NZ_JBFJHD010000002.1:0-59506 GCF_041613455.1 Pseudoalteromonas sp.
ACCAATAAGGTTTCGTCATCTTCGAGCCTGTCGAGGGTGGCGATGATTTTGTCATAACTAGGCCAATCACGCGCGGCTCGGCCAATGCCGCCATACACCACAAGCGCATGTGGATGCTCGGCAACATCGGGATCTAAATTATTCATCAGCATGCGTTTAGCGGCTTCGGTTTGCCAGCTTTTCGCGCTAATTTTATCGCCATGTGGTGCGCGGATCACGCGGCTGTGGTCGAGTCGATTATTCATAATATGCTCCTGTTTTTGTGCCAAGTTACCCTAATGGCCTGATTTGGTTGTTGTTATTCTTTAATGGTTAAATGCCCACCTAAGCGGTATTTACTGCCCGAAGATACCAGCCGCGCAAAGCTAACAATGCCCTGACTAGACCAAGTACGGCGCATTATTTGCAGGCATGGCTCTGGGGTCGCTAACTGCAGGTGGTGGCAAATATCTTGATTGGGGGCAATGGCTTCGACGGTATGGCTTGCTTGAGTGAGCGGTGCAACACGGGTTAAATATTCGTGCGGAGTAAGCAAACTAAAGTTTTGCTGTAAGTAATCGGCTGCCAATTTAGGGTTTACAAAACGCTCTTCTACTTGCAGCGGCTGGTGGTTTTCGTTATGTACAATAACACTGCGATACACGCTACTATGAGCAGCAACACCCAGTGCAATAGCTGTACTCGCGGTTGCTTCGGTTGCTTCAAGCGCCACCACCTGAGCACTGTAATTGCCATTACGTAGTTTTACTTCGTCGGCAATATTTTTAATTTCCAGCAACGATGATTGCGATTTAAAGCTCGCCACAAAGGTGCCCAAACCTTGACTGCGGGTGAGTACGCCGGCTTCGGTAAGCTCACTTAAGGCACGTCGAGCTGTCATTCTGCTCACCGAAAACTGACTGCTTAGCTCGTTTTCTGAGGGCACGCGCTGATCTTCTCGCCACAATCCACGGCGAATATTGTCGATGATAAACTGCTTTATAAGCGCAAATTTAGGCGTTGTCATGCTGTACTTTTTGGTTTTAAAAATAAATTATATTTATTAAGATGGCACAATTACCTTGTATATACAAGTGGTGTTGTTAGACTAAATGGCAACCACATTAAGGAGAGTAACATGCCAAGTAACACAACCAATGACCGATTAGACGATATTGATTTACTGCTCACTGATGCCAATATAGCCACCATGGATGACAGCATTGCAGCGCCTTATGGAGCGATTGAAAATGCCGCTCTCGCCATTAAAAATGGCAAAATTGTCTGGTTGGGCGAGCAAGCTAATCTGCCTCCTTTTGATGTATTCGCCACTCCAACCCTGAGTATAAAAGGGCAGTGGCTTACCCCAGGGTTAATTGATTGCCATACTCATTTAGTGTTTGCCGGCTCCAGAGCCGAAGAGTTTGAGCAGCGTTTGCAGGGCGTAACTTATGAACAAATTGCGGCTCAGGGAGGGGGCATTGCCAGTACGGTAAGAGCCACACGAGCGGCCGATCACGAGCAGCTGTTTGTTGCCGCTAAAGACCGCCTTAATGCGTTACTTGCTGAAGGGGTGACCACAGTAGAAATAAAGTCGGGCTATGGCCTGGATTGCGCCAACGAAATAAAAATACTCGAAGTGGCCCGCTTGCTAGCAGAGCACCATCCAATTGATATTAAGAGCACTTTCTTAGGTGCGCATGCCTTGCCTGCTGAATTCCAAGGTCGCAGTGATGAGTACATAGATTGGGTATGCGGTGAAATGCTTGAGCAGGTGGTGGCCAATAACCTTGCGGATGCGGTGGATGTATTTTGTGAAAACGTTGGCTTTAGCTATGCGCAAACTAAGCGTGTTTTTCAAGCAGCACAAAAACACGGCTTAGCGGTGAAGTGCCACGCGGAGCAACTTTCTAACCAACACGGTGCCGAGCTGGTGGCTGAGTTTAATGGCTTGTCGGCCGATCATATTGAATATTTAGATGAAGCTGGTGTACAGGCGATGGCGAATGCCGGCACCACGGCAGTATTACTGCCTGGCGCGTTTTATTTTTTAAGAGAAACGCAACAGCCACCGATAGCGCTGTTACAGCAATATAATGTGCCAATTGCCATAGCCAGCGACTTCAACCCTGGCACCTCTCCGTTATGTTCGCTGCACTTAATGATGAATATGGCGTGTACGTTATTTCGCTTAACGCCAGAGCAAGCGCTTGCAGGGGTAACCCGAAATGCGGCTAAAGCCTTAGGCTTGCATGATCGCGGCGTATTAAAAGTAGGAGCTAGAGCAGATATTGCGCATTGGCAAATAGCTCACCCATCACAATTAAGTTACCAATTTGGGGTGAATAAACTGTTAAATTTATGGATATTGGGTAAACTTAATTAATTCGTATTAATTCTTTGCTTTGACTAACTATGCTTTTATCCAGTTTTTTAGCCAGTAATAGCACCGCAAGTTTAAGTGTGCTCAGCGTCAGTAATTTTGCTATTTTTTTTAGTGGCGGCTTACTGATGGCGATGATTGCAACTTTATTTACGGTGAAAAATAGTGCCATTAGGCTCAGTTACTTAACGACTGGCTTGGTAGGCTTAGCGCTGCTAAGCACAGGTATTAGCTGGTTGATCGGACTACTTGCGTTGGGGTTTGGCTTTAACTTGTGGCATACCATTACGCGAAACAATGGTTTAGCCGTGGTGTTAAGTAGCGCAGCAAATGTGTTATTAGTGCTATTAATTGCGGCCCACTTTTTATTAGCAATAGAGTTATTTTGGCTGGCCAGTGCGGTGATATTTTTATCTTTGCCTGGCTTTGTCGGGCATATAGCAGCGCAGAGTAAAGCAAATTTAGCACAGCCACTTGACGTGACCCCCTATATTGAAGACTCACCCCTGCATGCTTTTCCAGATAAACAAAAGTTGTGTCAAAGTTTTTATGCTTGGGGTAACAAACATAATCTACAAGCCGCATTGGTGGTTATTCGTTTAGAAGGTTTTGGGCAAGTTAATCAGCATATTGGGCGCGATTTCGGGGACTTATTACTGGCACAATCGGCGAACCGCATTAAAAACTTGCTGAATGATGACGAAGTCATTTCGTTAACTGACACAGAAAAACTGGCGCATTTGGGCGGCCTCAACTTTGCGTTTATTTGTAATTTAGCTCATCAAAAACATCTGCACGAAAAAATTATCGCGCAAATATTAGGGGCGACCCTCAAGCCTTTTAACGTCGCAAATTGCACCATAGAGGTAACAGCGAGAGCAAGTTATGTTTACTGCGATGAGCAAGATGATAACTTTGATAACCTAATTTCCTACGCTTACTTAGCGCTTGATAGCCGACCACAGCAGCAAATAGTGGCTTATCATCAGCAAATGTTAGTGCAGCATTTAGAGCAACAAACACGACTTAAAGAGCTGGCAGAAATTGATTTTCTTACCGAATTTGAACTTTATTTTCAACCGATTATACGCAACTCAGATGGGCAAATTGAATATTTAGAATTGTTACTGCGCTGGCAGCATAAAAAGCAGGGGATTTTATCTGCCAGTCGTTTTATTGAAGACATCAGAATTGCCGGATTGGCTTTTTCGTTAGCGACCTTTGTAATAGAACGTGCCGCTGAGCTGGCGATGGCGCTGCGTATGGAAGGGATTGCGATACCCTTGAGTATTAACGTGTTCGGCCCAGAAATGCTTAATGAAGAATTTGTCGAGTTTGTTGATAAAACCATTACTGAACATCATTTAAAAGCCGGTGATTTAATCGTTGAGTGTCCGTTGCATATCTTTACCAGCTTAGATGATAAAGGCAGAGCGATGATAGTGCGGTTGCATAATATAGGGCTAAAATTGTGTGTTGATGGCTTAGGCGATAACCCTATTTTACTGTCTAAACTACCGGGTTTAGCAGTAGAATATATTAAGGTCTCACCGTCGCTGACATCTGATTTTAGTAATCAAAATAATATACGCAGCCTAGTCGGGGGCATGGTTGAAATGCATAGCCAGCAGCGTAGTAAAGTGATTTTTGAAGGGGTAGAAACACTCGATCAGCTTAAATTTGTGAAAAGCTTAAAAGGCTATGCCGCTCAAGGTTATTATTTTGGTCACCCGTTAAGCAGTGTGGGGTTGATGAGTTGGTTAAAGCAATGGTTGCAAGCACAGCGCAGTTAACACGCTTCTCTGGCTTGTAAGTAACTGTTTACTAATGCACTTATTACTTGTCCACAATGCATTTTACCCACCTCAATGCCACTGGGGTGCTGTTGCGGGGCCGCTTCGCACAAATGTAAATACTGGCTACTGGCTTGGCTTGCCGCCAGATGTACGAAGTGCTCGGCATCACTGACACTAAAGCCACTACAGGTATAAGCACTTACCGGCATATAAGCAATACTATCGAGATCCACTTCGACTGCTAACGGCGCTGCATCAAAGCGGTTAAGGGCATCATTAACGGCTTGCGTTAGACTAAGCTCACGTTTAACTTGAATAGCTTGGTAGCTCGAAAACGTAAACTGTGCTGCATTCATTGCAGAAATAATTGCTTGGTTGTTTTTTAATTCATGTAAGCCAATAACATGGTAATTTTTTAGCTGCTGCTCGTTATAGGCATAACGAAAGCCATTACCACTATGACGGCCTTCGCAGTCTCTAAAGTCAGCATGAGGGTCAAAGTTAATGGCGTTTATGGCGCTGCGTTTAAACTTTGCCAAAGCACGAATAATGCCTAAGCAATTATTATGGCCACCACCAATAACAATAGGCTCAAGGCCTGCCTTGAAGATCATACTTAACACGGCTTCTACGCGTTGATCGAGCTGTGCACATAATTCGCGTAATTGCGCTAATTGGTCGGCTTGGCGGTTATCGAGTAATGCACTTTGCGCCATTAAATCGTGGCAATTCACCTCACCCAGTAATAGCACTTTTTGGCTGGCGATAAATTGGTTATGAGGTTGGTTTAAAAAGCGTTGTAAAAAAGCAGGCCATGCTTGCTCAGCACCACCGACACCTAAATTAGCCTTAGGGCCAATATCTTCACAAATACCCACTAACACATAGCGCATGCCAAATTGGGCGGCATCGCTAAGTGCTTGTTGAATATCTACGTCGGTATCAAGCAGTGACATTGCTTGCCATGCTTTGTTTTCATGCGCGCGGTGAGTACAAAAAGACTTTACCGCGCTTTCATCATAGACCGTTAAATACTGCTGCACGTTAGAGCTCTACGATTTCCAATTCTAGTTCTTCTGCAGATAACACAATACCTGTGCTGTCGGCGTAAACAAAATCGTCATCAAAAAACGACACCCCAGCAAAGTTAACGCCGATGCCTTCTTCACCAGCGCCTTCACTGTCTGCGGCAACGGGAATTGAGGCAATGGCTTGAATTCCTAAATCGAGTTCTTCAAGTTCATCGACATGGCGTACTGCGCCATAAACAATAATCCCTTGCCAGTTATTTTCTAGTGCCAGCTCTGCCAGCTCAATGTCTATTAGCGCGCGACGAGTAGAGCCCCCCCCGTCAATCAGTAGCACAAGGTCTGTACCATCTTGAGAAAGGAGTTCGCGGATCAGTTCATTATTTTCAAAACATTTAACCGTTTTAATGCGGCCACCAAAGCTGTGTCGGCCACCAAAGTTGATGAACATAGGTTCAAGCACATCAACCACATCTGCAAAGTGGTCACATAAATCAGAAGTGCTGTAATCCATTTTTATATCCTCAAAAGGTACGTTAGTTTAATCATCAGTATACCCTCCTTGTATGCAATAACAACGACTTAATCGCAGTAAATTTAGACAAATCAGCATTAACAACAGCATTAACTAACTATTAGCTAGCAGCACGCTATAGGCGTTAACTGCAAGCTGACTTATAATCCGCGATTATAGTGTTGTGTACATTACTGCTGCTAATAAACGCGCTTTAAGCGGTGTAACAAAACTGCAATATAACCAAGTTACACTGGCTAATTTTAACCCTTTAGTAGCACGTTTTTTTTCAGTATTTATCGGCATTTAGCTTTATTTTTAGCTTTACTTTTTTGTAGCAAAAATAGAGTGACTCACTCAACTTTTCTAGGTGTAACAATGATTGTTTTACAAAACTTTACCATTAAGCGTCGTTTGCAACTAAACGCTGCTGTTGTGGCGTTAGCGATGCTCGCTTTTTTATATATGATTATTAGCGGCTCCAAAACTACGCTTAAGTTAGCGAATATTACCCAGTTGGCTGAACAGTTAAATATTCATCAATTACAACTGCGCCAGCATGAAAAAAACTTTATATTTTATAAACAGCCAGAGGCACTTAGTTTATTTGCACAAGAGTACCAGCAGTTAAATAACCAGATCAGTACCTTACAGTCACAGATGCAGGGATTAGCCATCGCTACGCCACAACTCACCCGCTATAGCGAGTTAATTAAGCGTTACCACAATGACTTTAATGGTGTGGTCACGTTACAAAAAACCATAGGTTTAACCCCCAAAAGCGGTCTTTATGGGCAGCTGCGTAGTGCAGTGCATGACGTTGAAAGTGTACTCAAGCAACAAGATGAGTTTCAGTTATTAACTTTGATGTTGCAGCTTAGGCGGGCGGAAAAAGATTTTATGCTGCGGTTGGACGAAAAATATTTACCGATATTTCAACAGCACTTAGGCACATTGCAGCAAAAAATAGCCAGCTCTGCACTGCAATCGAGTATTAAAAGTAACTTAAGTGGCTTATTAACGAATTACCACCACGCTTTTCAAGCATTAGTCAGCGCGCAGCTCGAGCTGGGAGTTGATCTAAACGCCGGCGCACTGGGTAATATGCGGCAAACTATTGAACAAAGCGAGCAGCTAGTGATGCAACTGGTAGCCGATACTAAGCAACAGGTTGCAAGCAATATCGAAACCGCGCAACGGGTAGCCATTATAGTGTTTGTGCTTGCGGGAATGCTGGTATTAACTTTAGTGTATTTAACCAGTCGTTCTATTATTCTGCCGGTAGAGCGTATTTACCACTCTATTAATCAGATACGACGTCATAATGATTTAACAGTAAAAATTGAGCAGCAAGGCAATGATGAAATTACCGTGATGTCGAGCGACTTTAATAGCTTAATAAGTGACTTTAATAACCTTATTAATGAAGTGAATGGGGCGTTAAATAGCTTAAATATCGCCACCGAGAACCTCTCGGCCAGCACTGCAGCCACTAGTGCGGGAATGCAAGAGCAGTTACATGAAGCCGATATGGTCGCCACCGCAGCGACCGAAATGCAGGCAACCATTCAAGATATTTCGCACAATACTGAAGCGGCCGCTAAAAAAGCAGAGTCAACCAATATTAGTGCGCAACAAGGACGCAGCGAAGTGGAGTCAACGGTCAAGCATATTCATGGGCTGTCTGATTCGTTAGAGCATGCGTCAAGTGTGGTGTCTTTATTAGAAAAAGATGGTGAAACCATTGGCTCGGTATTGGATGTGATCCGTGCCATTGCCGAGCAAACTAACTTGTTAGCATTAAATGCCGCAATCGAAGCCGCTCGCGCTGGTGAGCAAGGGCGAGGATTTGCCGTCGTGGCTGATGAAGTGCGCTCATTAGCTCAGCGCACGCAAGAGTCGACCAGTGAAATAGAAAGTATTATTAATACCTTACAGCAACGTACTCAACAAGTTGTGAGCATCATGCAGCAATGCCGCTCGCAAGGTGATGAAAGTGCATCGCAAGCAAATAGAGCCGGCGAGCTGTTAGCCGCGATCACCGATGATGTACAAACTATTATGGAGATGAGCACGCAGATTGCGGTGGCAATTGATCAGCAGAGCCAAGTCGCCTCTGAGGTTAATAAAAATGTGGTGAGCATTCGTGATATTGCGCGCACTACCGCAGGGCATGCTGAAAATAACGCGCAAACAAGCGAAGAAGTGGCAGCGCAAGCTAAGGTGCTGTATGCCGCCATTGCTAAGTTTAAGGTCTAATATTCAGCTGACAAAGACCGATAATGTTTAAGGTATAAACTTTATCGGTACGCTGTCTTGATGATTATTATGCTCAGCAACACGGGCTACATAGTCATGCCATAAAGTGTCTTGCTGGGCTTGAAGTTTAGCGAAATACTGCCAACTAAAGAGGCCGCTATTGTGGCCATCATCAAACTCTAGGCGCAGTGCGTAATGCCCCACCGGGATGATATGGGTAATAGCCACAGCGTGTTTGTTGAGCACTAACTTCATCGGTGCTGATCCATGCCCTTGTACTTCGGCAGACGGGGAGTGAACACGTAAAAATTCAGTACTAAAGATGGCTTTGCTGTTATCGTCAAAGTAAACATCTAAGTTTTTGCTAACACGGTGATAATGCACTTTGGTAACGTGTTTCATAGAATATCTCTCAATAAAAAAGCCTCCAATAGGAGGCTTTGAGTATAATGCTTTTTTATTCTAATTACAGAATAAAGCGGCTTAAGTCTTCATCTTCAACTAAAGCACCTAAGTGTTTTTCAACATACGCGGCATCGATAACCAAAGTAGTACCGGCTTGCTCTGAGGCGTCGTAAGAAATCTCTTCCATTAACTTTTCCATCACAGTATGCAGACGACGAGCACCAATATTTTCGGTTTTTTCGTTCACTTGCCATGCCGCTTTTGCAATCCGATCAATGGCCTCATCGCTAAACTCAATACTCACTTGCTCAGTTTTCAGTAGTTCACGTTGCTGCTCGGTAAGTGAGGCATGTGGCTCAGTTAGAATGCGTTTAAAGTCATCGGCTGTCAGCGCTTCAAGCTCTACACGAATGGGTAAGCGACCTTGTAGCTCAGGGATCATGTCCGATGGCTTTGCCATTTGGAAGGCACCCGAGGCAATAAATAACATATGGTCCGTTTTCACCATGCCGTGCTTGGTACTAACGGTAGAGCCTTCAATTAACGGCAGTAAATCGCGCTGAACGCCTTCGCGGCTAACGTCTGGGCCTGAAGAATCGGCACGCTTACAAATTTTGTCAATTTCATCAATAAACACAATACCATTTTGCTCTACGGCAAAAATAGCTTGCTCTTTTAGCTCTTCAGGATTAACCAGTTTTGCGGCTTCTTCTTCGGTTAATAGCTTGAATGCTTCTTTGATTTTTAGCTTACGCTTAGTGCGTTTGTCGCCGCCCATGTTTTGAAACATGCTTTGTAGCTGGTTGGTCATTTCTTCCATACCAGGAGGCGCCATGATCTCTACATTAGGTTGTGCTTGGGCTAAATCAATATCAATTTCTTTGTCGTCTAATTGGCCTTCGCGTAGCTTTTTACGAAATGCCTGACGCGTCGATGAAGTATCATCGCGCTGAGCTTCACCGTACTGATCTTTTGCCGGCGGTAATAATGCATCTAAAATACGTTCTTCTGCGGCTTCTTCGGCGCGATGCTTAAACTTTTTCGTTTGTTGCTCGCGCGTCATTTTAATTGAAACATCCACTAGATCACGGATAATAGTTTCAACTTCTTTACCTACATAGCCAATTTCAGTGAATTTAGTCGCTTCCACTTTAATAAAGGGGGCATTAGCTAATTTAGCTAAACGGCGCGCAATTTCGGTTTTACCGACACCGGTTGGACCAATCATTAAAATGTTTTTTGGCGTCACTTCCGCGCGTAAGTCATCATTAAGTTGCATGCGGCGCCAGCGATTACGTAGTGCAATAGCAACGGCTTTTTTTGCATTCGCTTGACCAATGATGTGCTGATCTAGCTCGTGGACGATTTCTCTTGGGGTCATAGCAGACATAGCGGTTCCTATTACAATTCTTCGATAGTTTGAAAGTTATTGGTAAATACGCAGATGTTGCCGGCAATGGTAAGGCTTTTTTCTACTATTTCACGTGCGCTTAAATCGGTGTTTTCAAGTAACGCGGTGGCCGCCGATTGCGCGAAGTTACCGCCACTGCCAATCGCGATAAGGTCATTTTCGGGCTGCACTACGTCACCATTACCGGTAATAATAAGCGAGGCGGTTTCGTCGGCCACCGCCAATAATGCTTCTAGTTTTCGCAGTGCACGGTCGCTACGCCAATCTTTGGCCATTTCGACAGCCGCTTTGGTGAGGTTACCTTGGTGCATTTCTAATTTGCTTTCAAAGCGTTCGAACAGGGTGAAGGCATCAGCAGTACCGCCGGCAAAACCAGCGATTACTTTGCCATTATAAAGACGTCGAACTTTGCGGGCGTTGCCTTTCATTACGGTGTTACCAAGTGAAACTTGGCCGTCACCACCGATCACAACTTTATCGCCGCGGCGTACACTTACTATAGTGGTCATATTTTTCCTCATCATCGTGCTGCAGGGGCAGCACGTAAAAAACGATTATGAGGAGGTTATATGGGTGAATGCTTTATTTTCAAGTCCAGCCCCAAATTCCGCAGCCGACTATTTTTACGCGTTTCAGTTTGTTTTTATCGCTCTCGGCTTGGCGCTTGGTTTTATAAGGGCCTAAACGCACTTTATACCACTTGCCATTACTACCGGTGGTTTCTTTAATTTCAGATATTAATCCGGCAAAGGCAATTTTGGCTTTGAGTGATTCTGCCTGCTGGTAGGTTTTAAACGAACCACATTGCATCACATAGGGCCCTTTTTGTTCTAGTTCTTTTACTTCAACTTGAACTTCGTGGTTTTTAATTTCTTTAATAAACTCGGGAGTACGCGGCCTAACTACTGTCACGGCTGGAGTCGCCGTGGGGTTAGCTTGCTTTTCAACCAGTGCCGGATCTGCGTTATTTTTAATAAACCACAAGCCATAGCCAAATCCGCCCACGAGCAAAGCAGCAACCGTAACTAACACTATTGGGAAGGGTTTTTTAGTGGGGGCTTGCTTGGTTTTTTTGCGGTTAGCTGGTTTTTTATTAATGTAATCGTGCTGTGCCATAGCGTTATTTTGGCCTTAACCTAAATCATGTCTATAGGGTCTACGTCTAAGCTCCAACGTACTTTTTGTGCTAGTTTGCTGGTGCTGAGATAATTAACCATTTGTGCAAGATACTGATGCAATACGCGGCGATCTTGCGCTTGAATATGTAATTGAAAACGATACATGCCGGCGACCTTTTCTAATGGTGCCGGGATCGGACCGAGCAATTGTATACCAGTTACCCCAATAACAGGAACCAAATCCGTCAAAAAGTCGACAACGTGTTTTATATTATGCCCTTGCGCACGCACAATAGCCATATTGGTGATCGGTGGTAAGTCGGCATCCTCACGTTCGCTAAGTGCAAAGCGGGCAAAGTCTTGGTACCCATTATTCACTAAATCTTGTTACAGTGGGTGCTCTGGAAAGTGAGTTTGTAACAACACTTGGCCAGGCTCTCCGGAGCGTCCTGCTCGCCCTGCGACTTGGGTGACTAATTGGGCTAAATGTTCGGTCGCTCTAAAATCACACGAATATAAGCCGCTGTCGACATCTAAAATAATCACTAAACTCACATCTGCAAAATGATGGCCTTTGGCAAGCATTTGCGTGCCAACCAAAATACGAGCACCGCCACGATTTATTTCATCGAGGGCTTGTTCTAAACTGCCTTTACGCCGCGTTGAATCGCGATCGATACGGGTCACTGGTACCTCGCTAAATTCGCTGGCTAAAAACTCGGCTATTTGTTCAGTGCCTTTGCCGTTGGGGAATATTTGCGTGCTGCCACAATCGGGGCATTGATGGGGCACAGGGTGTTGCTCGCCGCAATGATGGCAAATCATTTGCCCAATTGCTTTATGAAAGGTGGCGCTGGTGCTGCAGCGACTACATTCACTTAACCAGCCGCATTCATGGCAAATAAGTGTGGGTGAAAAGCCACGGCGATTTAAAAAGACCATCACTTGCTTACCACGCTTTAAGTGTTGGCGCATGGTAGCTAGGCTTGCGTGACCAATACCGGCTTGGTCAGGTTGGCCTTTCATATCGAGTAATTGAAACTGGTTGTTTGTCGCTGTTTGCGCGCGCTCGGTTAGCGTTAAAAGCTGGTATTTATGATGAATGGCTTTATGCAAGGTTTCTAGTGCCGGTGTGGCACTGCCAAGTATCAGTGGTATGTTATGCTGATAGGCACGATAGGCGGCTAAATCTCGCGCATGGTAACGCAAGGTATCTTGCTGTTTAAATGACGAGTCATGTTCCTCATCAACAATAATCATCCCTAAGCGTAAAAAAGGCAGAAAAATACTTGAACGGGTGCCGATCACTATGGCACAGCTGGCTTTTTCGCAAAAACGCCAGGTTTGCAACCGCTCGTTATCGGTCAGTGCCGAGTGCCACAGCATAATCGGCGTGTCGGGAAAGCGGCGGCGAAAGCGGTTAACCGTTTGCGGCGTTAAGCCTATTTCAGGCACTAGCACTAGGGCTTGCTCTCCGCGTTTCAGTACTTCTTCTAAGCACTGTAAATACACTTCGGTTTTGCCGCTGCCGGTCACGCCTTCTAATAAAAAGCTGTTAAAACCGCGGCTTTGATTAATAGCCGTGCAGGCTACGGCTTGTTCTTTATTGAGTGTGGGTTTACTGCCGACGGTAGGCGCCGTGCTTTGCCATTGATTATCGTGTTCAATGGTTTGCGTTATTAGCGCTTTACTAATAAGGCTATCAATGGTTTTTTTACTAAACCCCAACGCTTTTAATTCGGTTAAGGAAGATTTACCCGATTGCGCTAATTGCGTTAATAGGTTGCGCTGAGTTTTAGCCTTTAATGACGGCAATTGTGCGCCTTTTTCGGTTAATGCCACCATGTTTATGCTGGTTTTATCGGGCGATTCGCCTTGGCGCAATGCATTGGGTAACGCAATATGAATGGTTTCACCGAGCGGGTAGCAGTAATAGCGCGCAGTAAAGCGCAGTAACTCAAGGTGAGTGGTGGATAAAATAGGGCTGTCGTCGATGACTTCAAAAATGTTTTTTAGCTTATTTTCAGCAATGTCACTGCTGTCTTTAATAGCCAGTACCACCGCCACTTTACGTTGCTTGCCAAATGGAACGAGCACACGCATACCGGGTACTAATTGCTTTGATAAGCCGATTTGCTGTTGATCTACTTTGTAATCAAAGGTGCGAGGGAGTGGGACTTTTATGGCAACTTCAACAAAATACATAGTAACTCAACTGTTTAAAATTAATCGGCGAGAGCAATGGTGCTATTGGGCTCTAATGTACTAAATATACAGCTAAAAACCTACTAACAAATAATGCCGCAGGCAGATAACGCTTACTTTATTAGCAGAAACGATAATTAAAGCTTGTGTGCGTGCTGGTTGTTGGATAAAATCCGCCACCAACAAATTTGTTTTAACGACGTATGGTGCCAGACTTCGGGTTTGGAGAGCGATGCGGCCTTAACTAGAGGTTTCTATGAAAGAAGGTATTCACCCTAAGTACGAAGTAATTTCTGCTACATGTTCATGTGGAAATAAATTCGAAACAAGCTCTACTCTATGTAAAGACATTCACCTAGACGTATGTTCTGCGTGTCACCCGTTTTACACTGGTAAGCAAAAGATTTTAGACACTGGCGGCCGTGTTGATCGCTTCAACAAGCGCTTCGGTGCACTTGGTAGCAAAAAGTAATTATTGCTGTCTAGTTAAAAAAAGCACCTTCGGGTGCTTTTTTTGTGGCTATTATTCACTCATCTCGCGCCAACGTTGAGGTTATGCGTTCTGCATAACTATTTCCTATTGTTATTCTCGGTATGCATAAACCTTTGCAGACAAAGCTGCAGATCTTCTCTATATTTTTACTAGCTTAGTTTTAAATTCGCAGCTAAAAGTAGTAAATGTGGCGCTATGTGTTGATAACGTGAGAAAACTAAGCGTTTCAATTGATTTGACTATATTTATAAGCAGAATTTTGGGCAAAACTATTAAACAACTAAAAATAGCGCTAAATATCCTTTTTAGCACAATATCTATTTTTTAAAGTGCGGCTATATTTGGGCGAAGTTGCTGAAATATCGGTTAAAATCAATAGAACTAGCATATAACAGGATAGACCTGATATTGCTTGGAATTTAAAATTAATAAGGGTATCGTACTTTAAAGCCTACTATAGATGTTGCTTTACTCTCTCTCACTTTAACTTAAATTGCAGGATATAATCGCGTTATGTCGGACTTTCGTGAACAAGCATTACATTACCACTCTCATCCCGTTCCCGGTAAAATTAGCATTGAGCTAACTAAGCCCGCAGAAACGGTTCAAGATCTCGCTTTAGCTTACAGCCCAGGTGTGGCTGAACCGGTGCGTGAAATTGCCGCAGACCCTGCAAATGCGTATAAGTACACAGGTAAAGGGAATATGGTTGCGGTGATCTCCAATGGCACCGCAATTTTAGGACTGGGTAACCTAGGGCCTTTAGCATCAAAACCTGTAATGGAAGGCAAGGCGTTATTGTTTAAGCGTTTTGCGGGCCTTGATTCAATCGATATCGAAGTAAAACACCGTACTACCGAAGACTTTATTAATACAGTGGCGAACATTGCCGACACCTTTGGGGGAATAAACCTCGAAGATATTAAAGCGCCTGAATGTTTTGAAATTGAAAAAGCATTAATTGAGCGTTGCAGTATTCCGGTATTCCATGACGACCAACACGGCACCGCGATTGTAACCGCCGCGGGCATGCTGAATGCGCTTGAAGTCCAAGGTAAGTCAATTGAAGACGCGGTCATTGTGTGTTTAGGTGCCGGTGCGGCAGCAGTTGCCTGTATGGAGTTATTAATTAAATGTGGCGCTCTGCGCGAGCATATTTATATGCTAGATCGCAAAGGCGTTATTCACACACGTCGTGATGACTTAAACGAGTACAAGCAACTATTTGCTAATAATACCGACAAACGTACTTTGCAAGATGTGATTGAAGATGCCGATGTATTTGTAGGTGTATCGGGGCCAAATTTACTGTCGGCT
Organism: Pseudoalteromonas sp.; assembly: GCF_041613455.1. Taxonomy (GTDB): domain Bacteria; phylum Pseudomonadota; class Gammaproteobacteria; order Enterobacterales; family Alteromonadaceae; genus Pseudoalteromonas. The sequence continues at coordinate 14,909 of NZ_JBFJHD010000002.1, forward strand.
GAAGACTTAAAGTTAATGGCGCCTAAGCCCGTGGTATTTGCGTGTTCTAACCCCGATCCAGAAATTGCGCCTGCGCTTGCACATGCTGCACGCAATGATTTAATTATGGCAACCGGGCGCTCAGATTACCCAAATCAAGTGAATAACGTGTTGTGTTTCCCGTTTATTTTCCGCGGCGCACTGGATGTGCGTGCTAGTGCAATCAATGATGAAATGAAAATTGCAGCCGTTGAAGCAATTCGTAGTATAGCCAAAGAGCCAGTGCCAGCCGCGGTTCTAAAGGCGGCTGATATTGATAAGCTAGAGTTTGGTGAAAAGTACATTATACCTAAGCCGATGGATCCGCGTTTATTACCGCGTATTGCCAGAGCCGTGGCATTGGCGGCAATAGAGTCGGGCGTGGCGCAAATCGAGTTACCCGAAAATTACATGCAATAACGCTAACTGTAATTTAGCGCAAAAAAAAACCTCAGCATGCTGAGGTTTTTTTAGTTTTACGAAGTGCAGATTAATCTTCGTTTAAAATAGGCACTTCTAAGCCCATTTCTTGCATTATTCTTTTTACTTCATCCGGTACTTTTTCGGCATTATCTTTACGTAAGTCATCGTCATTAGGTAAAGGCTGCCCAGTAAAGGCGTGTAAAAACGCTTCACAAAGTAGCTCGCTATTCGTGGCATGACGCAAATTGTTAATTTGCCGACGAGTACGCTCGTCAGTCAATACTTTTAATACATTTAGCGGGATCGAAACGGTGATCTTTTTTACTTGTTCTGATTTTTTGCCGTGTTCTGCGTATGGGTGAATATACTCACCATTCCATTTAGCCATAAGATGTATCGTTGCCTCAGATTATTAATTGCTCACCTACTGAAAAGTAGCGTGATTATGCGTGAAATTCTATCGATTTACACAAGATAGTCAAATACTTGTTAAATAGACGTCTAGATGCTTAAATGTTTGACATCTTTAGTGGGATATATTATCTTTTAGACGTCTAAACATCTAAATAGGTATAGGGTAACTATGAGCACAACAAATAAAGCAACAATCGCCGTGCGCAGTGGAGTAGATGCCGATAAGCATCATGGTGCCGTTGTACCGCCGTTGTATTTATCCACCACGTATTCATTTGCTGACTTTGATACTAAACGTCAATACGATTATGGCCGCAGTGGTAATCCAAACCGTGATATTTTGGCCGACACATTAGCGCAGCTTGAAGGCGGCGCGAAAGGCATTATTACCGCAACGGGCATGGCCGCTGTGCACTTAACTACCCAACTCCTGAATAGTGACGATACCTTAGTGATCCCCCATGACTGCTACGGCGGCAGCTACCGGTTATTTACTTCTCTACAGCAGCGCGGCTTATTGAAACTCGAAGTGCTAGATTTAACCCAGCCAGACAGCCTACAGCAAATTTTAGCCATAAAGCCTAAACTTATTTGGGTTGAAACACCCAGTAACCCTATTTTGCGTCTTACCGACATTAAAGCGGTCACCGCCGTTGCTCAGCAATGCGGGGCATTGGTTGCGGCCGATAACACCTTTTTATCACCGGCACTACAAAACCCCATTAAGTTTGGGGTTGATATTGTGGTGCACTCCACCACGAAATACATTAATGGTCATTCTGATGTCGTGGGGGGGGCCGTTATTGCGGCAACACAACAACTAGGTGATGAATTGGCATGGTGGGCCAATAACATTGGCATTACCGGCGCCCCGTTTGATAGTTATTTAACGTTACGTGGTTTGCGTACCTTAAAGGTACGGTTACGCCAACATCAAGAAAATGCATTAGCGATAGCTCAGTATCTGGAAAATTCGGAATTTGTGAGTCAGGTTTACTATCCGGGGCTCACTTCTCACCCGCAACATGAATTAGCTAAAACGCAGCAGTTGGGTTTTGGCGGCATGGTGAGTTTTGCTATAAAAGGTGATATCAATGATGCTGCAGCCTTCTTAACCGGCCTTGAACACTTTAGTTTGGCGGAGTCACTGGGCGGTGTAGAGAGCCTGATTTGCCATCCTGCAACGATGACACACGCTGGTATGGAAGCGACAGCACGTTTGGCCGCAGGCGTTGGCGATACATTGATCCGCGTGTCGGTAGGTATTGAAGATATTGCAGATTTAATTGCTGACTTAGAGCGGGTATTTAACTTGGTAAAACCGGGACAAAAACAGCCAGTAGCAATAGCCGCCGGTCAATCCACTGGCAAGGTGACGCTAAGCGCTGCGCACCCGGCATTATGGTAATAACAATGAACAACAATATTCATAAATTTGGTGGTTCGAGCTTAAGTTCAGTAGAGTGCTATAAACGCGTTGCGAATATTGTTTTAGCGCATAGTCAAGCCGGTGATTGTGTGGTGGTATCGGCGTCGGGGAAAACCACCGATACGTTAGTCACCCTTTGGCATAGTTATCAGCAGCAAGATAGCCACGCTGTGGCGAATATTTTATTACAATTAAACACGCATCAAGCTGAGTTAATTGAGCAGTTACTGCAAGGTGATGCTAAAAACGCTGCACTTAGGGCATTACAGCAACAGCTACAAGCGGTGGCGCAACAGGCTGAGTGCCGACAATTACACGAAGCGGCGTTATTGGCACATGGCGAGCTGTGGTCGGCAAGTTTACTGGCGGCATACTTACAACAGCTAAGCGTTGCAGCGTGTATGCATGATGCAAGAACGCTGTTTACCCTTAATGCAGGGCAGTTATTACATGCACAAAATCAGCAGCAATGCCGTGCGTTAATCAGTGCCACGCAGATTAATGTGGTGACGGGCTTTATCGCAGCAAATAGCGCCGCTGAAACGCTTACCTTGGGGCGTAATGGTAGTGATTACAGCGCCACATTACTTGCCAGCTATTGCGATGCCAAACATGTCACTATTTGGACCGATACCCAAGGGATATTTAGCACCGATCCACGCAAGGTAAACAAAGCGATTAAGTACGCCAAAGTATGTCGAGCGCAAGCGAATTTATTAGCTAAATTAGGTAATCCGGTATTGCATGCTAAAACATTATCCCCTTTAAAAGATACCGATATAACACTGAGTGTACGCAGCAGCTTTGACCTTCAGGCAAGCGCTACAGAGGTGGTTAAAGAAGGTGGCGTGAAGCAAAAGCGCTTTATTACTAGTTTACAAAATATTGCTTTACTGACTGTTGAGCAGCTTGTAACAGCAGAAATAAGCGCTGTAAGCCAACTGATTCAGCACAGTGTGCATCATTTTAGCTCTGGCGATGATACTTACCTAGTGGTGCCTGAGGAGGCTACTCACCAAGTGATCAGTTATTTTGCTGGCCGAGCAAATATAGCTGAGTCGAACTTACATGGCTGCGCCATTGTGGCGCCGTCACCAGCTATTAATAACCTAACCGCACAAGCTCGTGAGGTATTAAGCGAGCATAATATTGCACCTCGCTTAATACAACAAGATAACGGCTATGTGTTGCTGCTAACCGATCAACTGATTGATAGTGATGTGCTGAGTGTACTGCACGATAAACTCATTAATAAAGGCCAAGAAATAGCGCTCATAGTGGCGGGGGTAGGTAATGTCGGGGAGGCGTTTATTGCGCAATTAGCCACGCAAGTTACACGACTTTCCACAGATTATAGTATTAAGTTGGTAGGCTTAGTACGTTCGCAACAGCTGTTATTTAATGCCAGTGGCATTAATATAGCGCAATGGCAACAGCAGTGGCAGCAGGAAGCGAAAAGTTACACCACCGAAGGCTTATTAACGGCGATTAGCCAGCTAGATTATGAACATAAAGTGGTGATAGATATTACTGCTAGCGAATCATTTAGCCAGCTTTACACTGATTTTGTTGAGCGGGATTGCCATTTGATCAGTGCCAATAAATATGCTGGTACAGCGCCAATGGCATGGTATCAAGCGCTACAAACTCGTTTAGCAGCACGTAATTTGTATTGGCGTTATAACACCAGTGTGGGTGCAGGATTACCGATTAACTTTGCTTTGGCAGACTTACAACATAGTGGCGATAAGATAACCCGTATAGAAGGGGTGTTTTCGGGGACGTTATCGTGGTTATGTAGTCAGTATGACGGGTCGGTGGCATTTTCTGATCTAGTGCTGGAAGCACAAAAAATGGGCTTTACGGAACCCGATCCGCGTGAAGATTTATCGGGGCGTGATATGCAGCGTAAATTACTGATTTTAGCGCGAGAGCTGAATATAGCGTTAGACCTGGACGATATCAGTTTAGCGCCATTAATGCCCGATGAGCTGGCTTTAGGCGCATGGGATGACTTTTTGGCCAATAAACATCAGCTTGATGCTTTTATTGAAGGGCATGCGCGCGAGGCCAAATTACAACATGCAAAACTATGTTATACCGGTTTACTCAATATTGCAGATAACAAAGTAACAGCGAAAGTGGGTATCGCTTATGTTGCAGCCAGTGATGTGTTGGCAAATTTAACCCCCGGCGACAATATTTTTGTCATTAACAGTCACTGGTACCGTGATAATGCGCTGGTGATTCAAGGGCCTGGTGCGGGTAAAGAGGTCACCGCTGCGGGGGTGCACTCCGATTTATATTGGTTAGTTAAAAACTTAAAGTAAGCCACTAAGAAAAGCATTCAGTGTGTGTCAAAACAAAAACGGCAACTTAACTAAGTTGCCGTTTTTTTATAACCAGTTAAAACAGCTCTTCTTCTGTTTTAGTGCTTTCTTCAAAAATATCACTAGGCTGCGATAGCACGTATTTAGTGGGGGCGGTGCCTTTTTCAAAGTATTCAAAGCGACTAGTGTAATCATTTTTATGGCTTAGTAACCCAGTGGCTAAGTCAATACGAATAGAGACTAAGCCTTCGGGGGGCTCAATGGGAGCCTCAGGTTGGCCAGCAAGTACTAATTTCATAAACTTGTTCCAAGCCGGCTGAGCGGTTTTCGCGCCTGACTCGGCCCCCGAAATTTGCCCACTATCGAGGTTATTATTATAGGTTGATCGTCCTAACGGATTACCAGGGTTATCAAAGCCCACCCACACTGAGGTTAATACATTACGGTTAAAGCCGCTAAACCAGGTGTCTACGGAGTTATTGGTGGTACCGGTTTTACCCGCTAAATCTCTGCGCTCTAACGCTTGCGCTCGCCACGCGGTGCCGCTCCAACCGGTTTTATGGGTCCAGCTGCCGCCGCCCCAAATTGCGCTATGCATGGCATCGGCAATTAAAAACGCATTTTGTTTCGAAATAATCCGTGGTGCACACTGGATTGGTTGTTGCGTCTCGACCTCATCACTTACAGAGGTTAAGGTGCTACTTGCTAATGATAATTGGGAGTCATCACAGGCGAGCTTTGGGTTCGTTTTAAATAGCTGGTTACCAAATGCATCTTGAATTTCGGTAATAAAGTACGGTTCAATTAAATGTCCGCCATTGGCAAAAGCACTCATACCGCGAGCAAGTTCCAGCGGGGTAATGGAGGCACTCCCTAACGCGAGTGATTCGCTACGGTTTATATCTTGGTTTTGAAAGCCAAATTTAAGTAAGTGATCGGCTGTGCGCTGTAAGCCTACACCGCGTAGCAAACGCACCGAAATAACGTTCTTAGATTGCGCTAAAGCACGGCGAATGCGAATTGGACCATTGTAAACTGCTGGGCTGTTTTTAGGGCGCCAAGCAATGCCTTGGCTTTTATCCCATTGGTTAATGGGCGCATCATTTAAAATAGACGCTAACGTGTAGCCTTTTTCCAGCGCCGCAGAATAAATAAATGGTTTAATGTTTGAGCCAACTTGGCGTTTCGCTTGCACCGCTCGGTTAAATTGGCTTTGTTCAAAACTATATCCTCCGACAATGGCTTTAATACGACCATCTTGGGGGTCTAACGATACTAAAGCACTGGAGGCTTCAGGGATCTGGCTCAACAGGTAGCTATTATCTGTGTTTTTGCGCAGCCAAATTTGTGCACCGGGTACTAATATATCGGAGGCTACTTTTGGTGCAAAACTTTGCCGATAGCGAGTAATAAATTTACGCGCCCACTTTAAATTATCCCATGTTAATGTAGTTTGCTGGCCATTTTTAAGTATTACGTCGGCTGTCTTTTCATTGACCGCAACCACCACGCCGGCGTGTAAATCGCCCAGTTCGTAAACGTCTTTTAGCGCGTTTAAGATTTGGCTAGTTGTAAATGGCGGTTGGCTGTCGGCATCCCATAATAACCGCTCGGGTCCTCTAAAACCGTGGCGCATATCATAATTATGTAAATTATTAACTAACGCTGTTTGCGCAGCTTGCTGCACCTGAGACTCCACTGAGGTGAATACTTTAAAGCCAGAATTATAGGCTTTATCGCTGCCGTAGCGGGCTACCATTTCAGCTCGCACCATCTCTGAAATATACGGAGCGTATAAATCGATTTCGGCGCCATGATACACAGCCGTAATCGGCTGGTTGATGGCGTCGTTGTATTGCGAGCTAGTGATGTATTTTTCTGACAGCATACGGCCCAGCACCACATTACGGCGTGCTTTAGCGCGCTCGGGGTTGCGAATTGGGTTAAGTGCAGAAGGTGCTTTAGGTAAACCTGCAATCATCGCCATTTGTGCTAGGCTTAGTTCATGTAGTTGTTTACCATAATAAACTTGTGCTGCAGCACCAATACCAAAGGCACGATTACCTAGTTCAATTTTATTCAGGTAAAGCTCAAGAATTTCGTTTTTAGATAATAAGTTTTCGATATGAATGGCAATAAAAATTTCTTTTACTTTACGAATGTATGCTTTTTCGCGCGTTAAGAAAAAATTTCGCGCTAATTGCATGGTGATAGTGCTAGCGCCTTGCTTTTTTTCGCCGGTAGAAATAAGCACCAGCGCAGAGCGAACAATACCAATAGGATCGATGCCCATATGATCATAAAAGCGACTGTCTTCGGTGGCTATAAATGCGTCAATCAGTGGTTGTGGAATTTGCTCAATGGTGACTGGAATACGGCGTTTTTCACCAAATTGATTGATCAATAGGCCATCTTTGGTGAATACTTGCATAGGAGTTTGTAATTGCACGTCTTTTAAAACTTGCACACTTGGAATATCAGGTTTAACGTAATAATAAAGGCTGAACAGTGTGATCAGTCCAATTAACGCGCAAATGATAATAAATTGTAAAGTTCTTTTTAATAAAATCACTGATATTTCCCTAAGTGGACTCCCAATTACAGGTTGAGGCTGCTAGTATATATTGATTAAAAATTGAATAATATTTTTTCAGATAAGAATTATAACTTGTTTATTATTAAAACAAAGGCAAAGTTGCAACATGCTAAGTCAACTATTTAAAAAGCCATCAACTATGATGGTCGGCATTGATATAGGTTCACACTCTATCAAAGCGGTACTGTTAAGTGAAACAGACTCAGGACTTCGACTAGAAGCACTTGCCATTGAGCCTATGCCAAAAGGTGCCATGAGTGAGCGTACAATTCAAGATATTGAAGCGATTGGCAATGTAATAACCAAGTTAAAGCGCAAGCTACCTAAATCGATAAAAGCAGCAGCGGTGGCTATTTCTGGACAAACGGTGATTACCAAAGTTATTTTCATGGATGTTTCCTTAAGTGACGCTGAACTTGAGTCACAAATTGAAATTGAAGCCGACAGCTTAATTCCTTACCCATTAGATGAAGTTAATCTCGATTTTGAAAAGTTATCGACTAACTCGGCCGATCCCAGCAAGATGAATGTACTACTTTCAGCTGCTCGAACGGAAAGTGTTGAAGCGCGAGTAGGGGCATTAGAAGCTGCTAATTTAGAGGCAAAAGTGGTTGATGTTGAAAGCTATGCCTTGAGCCGCACCATGGATGTGTATTATCAGCAATTACCCAGTGATGCCTTTAATAAAAGTGTCGCCATTATAGATATAGGCGCAGTTTTAACACTTGTCAGTGTGGTACAGGCGGGCGAAACCATCTATACCCGAGACCAAGTGTTTGGTGGCGATCAGTATACCAATAGCATTGTGGCTTATTATAATAAAGGCTTTGATGAAGCTGAAATTGGTAAGACGACCGGTGACTTACCGCCAAATTATACCTTTGAAGTACTCGCCCCTTTTCAAACCGCGTTATTACAACAAGTACGCCGTGCGGTACAAATGTTTTTAACTACCACAGGCAAAGAACAGCTAGACTACATAGTGCTTACTGGCGGCACCGCAATGCTCAATGGCCTTGATAGATTGCTAATAGAAGAATTAGGCATCCATGCTGTGGTGGTTGAGCCATTTGTAAATATGGAAATTTCTCCTAAAGTTGACCGTAATGTATTGCAACGCCATCGCACCCAATTTGCTATCGCAACAGGACTGGCATTAAGGAGCTTTTCATCATGCCACATATAAATTTATTGCCTTGGCGTGAACAACAGCGTGAAGAGTCAAAAAAGAAATTCATCACCATCTTGATAGTGGTTGTTGCCCTGTGTTTTTTAAGCATGTACTTACTAAGCTCGTTTTATAGCGCATTGAAACAAGGGCAAAATATAAAAAATAATTACCTCAGTTCAGAAATCACCTTGTTAGATAAACAGATTAGTGAAATAAGAGAGCTGGATAAGAAAAAAGAAAACTTACAGCAACGTATGCGCTTAATTGAAGACTTACAAAGTAGTCGAAATTTAGGCACCCAAATTATGGATGAAGTTGCAAAAATTGTCCCTGCCGGTGTGTATTTAACTAAGCTAGAGCGCCGCGGAAGTCAAATTCATGTACTGGGTAAAAGTGAGTCTAATAACCGCCTGTCTACTTTGCTTCGAGAGGTGCAGGGCTCTTACCTACTAGAACGCCCCATTATGCAAGGCATAGTCGCTGGCGATAAGTCCTCGCGTTTATTGAGTGATTTTAATATGGAATTTTATGTAAAACCATTCGATAAAATTGGCGAGGTGCGCAATGAACCTTGATTTTAAAGCGCTTACAGAGATTGATTGGAATGAAATAGAACTTGATAACATTGGCGAATGGCCGGTTATTGTTAAAGCGATTTGTTGCACACTGGTTGCGGGATTAGTGTTATTTTTTAGTTTTAGTTTTTTAGTTTCGGATGAAATTGACAGCTATCATTATGCCGTAGCGAAAGAAGTTGAGTTACGCACAACATACCGCACTAAGTACACAGTAGCGAGCAAACTTGATATTTATCGCCAACAAATGAGTGATATGGAAGATAAGTTTTCGCAGTTGTTAAAACGCTTACCTACCTCAAATGAAACGCCTGGCTTATTAGATGACCTTTCGTATGTAGGTACCACTAGTGGCTTAACGTTTTTAAAGATAGGCTGGTTACCTGAAGTAAAAAAAGAGTTTTACACCGAATTACCGATTAAAATAGAAGTGGTTGGCAGCTACCATGAATTTGGCCAGTTTGTAGGAAAAGTAGCGCAATTACCGCGAATTGTAAGTTTACATGACTTTTCTATTTTATCATCAGGAGAAAAGCAGCTAACATTCAGTGTGGTGGCAAAAACATATCGCTATGAAGAGGGAGTTAAGCAATGAAAAAATTCCCTTTAGTTGTGCTCATGGCATTGTTGTTAAATGGCTGTAATGATGATACTTCAGAGCAAAAAGAGTTTATCGATCAGGTAAAAGCAAGTACAACGCCTAAAGTTGAAAAAATACCTGAGTTAATAGAGTTTGAATATTTTGCTTATAGTGCTGCGAATTTGCGTAGCCCATTTGTGGCGCCGCAACCTGAAATTATACAAAATAACTTAACGCAGGTTAAAAATTGTTTGCACCCCGATCCACAACGGGTGCGACAGCCTTTAGAAAAGTATCCGTTAGATAACTTAGCTATGAAAGGCACAATAGGGTCAAATGGACAAACGTGGGCCCTTATTACCGCCACCGATGCGACGTTACACAGAGTCACCGTGGGGAGTTATTTAGGCACCTACGATGGCAGAGTAAGTCAGGTCAATAGCGACTATATTGAGTTAATTGAATTAATCCCCGATGGGTCAGGGTGTTGGAAAGAGCGCCAGACTAAGTTGGAAATGTTAGAGGCGGCAATTGATGGCGCAAATTAATAACAAAAAAGGTAATACTCATATGTATAAGGATGTAGCATCGCATCATCGTGTATTGTCAGCATTATTAGTGGTTTTTGCGCTATTAGTGAGCAAAGCAGCCGTGGCTGAGCCGCTGCTATATGACGTGCGTTATAACCCCTTATTAAAAGGCGAAACCGAGCTACAATTGGTCTTTGATGAAGAGCTAGCACAGCAACCTCATATTCAAGTATTTAATAGCCCAGCGCGGATAGAAATGCTGTTTTCAGAGGCTAATTTCGAGCAAGGCTTAGCCAATGTAACGGTTAATCAGGCGGGCATAAATAACGTGACCAGTGTTATGACCGATCAGGGGTTAAAAGTATCGGTAAATCTTGAACGCTTAAAAATTTATCAAACTGAGGTCAGTAACAACTTAGTATCATTACGTATTTCCGATAACCCATTAACCGAAAACACTGCAATGGCAACGGATAGCGCAGCGGATATTAGCGGTAATTATATTAATCGTATTCAATCGATTGACTTTCGTCGTGGGGAAAAAGGGGAAGCTAAAGTTTTAGTGTTTTTGCAAGACACCCAAGCGGCCATTGAAGTACATGAGAGTGGTGGCAAAATTATCGCTGAGTTTCATCATACCGATATTTTAGATGATCTGCTTTATGAATTAGATGTACTTGATTTTGGCACTGTGGTGAGCAGTATCGAAACGTTTAAAGAACCGAACTTAAGCCGCGTGGTTATTGAGCCTAATAAAGCGTTTACTTATACCTATCAGCAAATTGATAATATCTTTACCTTAAGTGTTGAAAAAGATGACACACAAAACGCCTATTTAGATGGTGGCAAAGAATATCAAGGTCGCCCGATGACGTTGAATTTTCAAGATATTTCAGTACGTGCTGTGCTGCAGATTATTGCTGGCTACAACGACTTTAACTTAGTCACCAGTGACTCGGTAACGGGAAATATTACCCTGCGTTTAGATGGTGTGCCGTGGGATCAGGCGCTAGATGTGGTATTGCGAATAAAAGGCCTTGATAAACGTATGGATGGCTCCATTTTAATGGTGGCACCCTCAGAGGAGTTGGCGGCTCGTGAGGCCAAAGAGCTGAAAGCGAAGCAGCAAGTAGAAGATTTAGAACCGTTATATAGTGAATACATTCGCTTAAATTACGCCAAAGCAGAAGATTTTGCCGATTTACTAAAAACCGATACTAACAGTATCATTACCCCTAGAGGCAGTGTATCGGTTGACCAGCGCACTAATACCTTGTTAATTAAAGATACTGCAAAAAGCATTGAAAGTGTGCGTCGTATGGTTGAAACCCTTGATATTCCAGTAAAACAGGTGGTCATTGAAGCCCGTATGGTTACGGTGCGCGACAATGTTACCGAAGATTTAGGGGTACGCTGGGGCTTTAGTGATCAGCAAGGGAGCGATGGCGTGTCGGGGACACTTGAAGGCGCCGAAACTATTTCAAATGGTGTTATTCCTAGTTTATCTGATCGCTTAAATGTAAACTTGCCTGTGGCTAATCCATCGGCTAGTATCGGCATGCATATCGCCAAGTTGGCCAATGGCACATTAATTGACCTTGAATTAACGGCGTTGGAAGAAGAAAACAAAGGCGAGATCATTGCCAGTCCACGTATTACGGCAGCTAATCAGCAAAAAGCGCGTATTGAACAAGGTACCGAGATACCTTATGTGGAATCAGCGTCAAGTGGTGCCACCACGGTAAGCTTTAAAAAAGCGGTGTTGAGTTTAGAAGTAACACCCCATATAACACCTGATAACAAAGTTATTTTGAATTTAATTATCACCCAGGATACTCGAGGTGATACAGTGCAGACCGGAACCGGCCCTGCGGTTGCAATTGATACACAACAAATTGAAACTCAGGTGTTGGTAGAAAATGGTCAAACAGTTGTTTTAGGTGGTATTTTCCAACAGCAAATAATTAACTCGACCAAAAAGGTGCCTTTATTGGGCGATATTCCTTATGTTGGAAGGCTATTTAAAAGCACCAGTGAGTTTAATGAAAAACGTGAACTGCTGATTTTCGTCACACCGAAAATACAAATAGATTAGAGCGTGTGCATATAGAGCAATGAACGTTACTGGCGCTGCTTGGTTTACCTAGCAGCGTTTTGCAGTGAGGTTGTTTGCAGTAAATATGCGATTGCAGCTATAAGCCAAACATGAGCTGCCATTCGGGTGTACGCTAACGTTGTTTTACTGTTTATTGCTTAAACTTTACATAGTATCGCTATGCTAAAGCACTTAGTAATGTGATTAAAATGACAATGGCTTGCACAAATATTAACCATGAAAAGTAAACACTCCCTAAAATAAATTGCTTAAATGTTAACTAATGGATGATTATTTAGATTAATTGCTCGTTATGTGGCTTTTTATGCTAATTGACTTGAAATACCTGACCGATTACTGAGATAATCCTCTCCTTAATTTTGGGGCCAGGTCGTTAGGCGGGGTTTTATTTCAAATTTTAGAGTTCGTTTGTACTAAAAGATATGGCTGAGAAACGTAATATATTTCTAGTTGGCCCCATGGGGGCTGGCAAAAGTACGATTGGTCGTCACATCGCTGACCAATTACACCTTGAATTTGTTGATTCTGATCAAGAAATCGAACGCCGTACCGGTGCAGATATTGCCTGGGTGTTTGATCTTGAAGGTGAAGAAGGCTTTAGACTTCGTGAAGAATCTGTTATTGGCGATCTAACCGAAATGCAGGGTATTGTACTTGCAACCGGTGGTGGTTCAGTAATGAGTAAAGAAGTTAGAAACAAGCTTTCGGCTCGTGGTATCGTCGTATACCTAGAGACACCAATAGAAAAGCAAGTTGCACGCACACAACGCGACAAGCGTCGCCCATTACTGCAAACAGAAGAAGCACCTCGTGATGTATTAGAACGTTTAGCAGAAGAACGCGAACCGTTATACAAAGAAGTGGCTGATTTTATTGTACGCACCGATGAGCAAAGCGCAAAAGTTGTTGCCAACCAAATCATCGAGAAATTGGATTTTTAATTACTAATATTTAAGGAATGACTAAGCATGCTTGAATTAACTGTTAATTTAGACGAGCGAAGTTATCCTATTTATATTGGTCAATCTGCACTTCAAGATAATGGCCGTCTAGCTCACCACATTGGTGATTGTCGGCCTGTCATCATTACTAACGAGACTATTGCGCCTCTGTATTTAGAGCGCTTATTAGCCCAGTTAGCACCGCTTAATCCGCTACACTTTATCATTCCCGATGGCGAGCAATACAAATCGCTGGCATGGTTTGAGCAAATTTCCGCTTTTTTACTGGAAAATAATTGCGGCCGTGACACCTGCTTAATTGCACTCGGTGGCGGTGTTGTAGGGGATTTAACCGGTTTTGTTGCAGCGTGTTATCAGCGCGGTATTCCCTTTATTCAAATCCCGACCACGTTATTATCGCAAGTTGACTCGTCGGTAGGCGGAAAAACCGCGGTAAATCATCCGTTAGGTAAAAACATGATTGGGGCTTTTTATCAGCCACAAGCCGTTTTTATTGATACTCAGTCACTGCATACCTTACCCGTGCGTGAGTTTGCGGCCGGTATGGCTGAAGTGATTAAATATGGATTAATTTACGATACCGAATTATTTGCTTATTTAGAGCAACATATTTTAAGTTTACAACAACTTGATGAAGCCTGTTTACAGCATGTTATTTATCGATGCTGTGAAATTAAAGCACTGATTGTTGCTCAAGACGAAAAAGAGCAAGGCTTGCGTGCTTTATTAAATTTAGGGCATACCTTCGCCCACGCAATTGAAGCGCAGATGGGTTACGGTGTTTGGTTACATGGTGAAGCGGTTGCTACCGGTATGGTGTTGGCTGCAAAGCTGGCGCAAAGCCGTGGCGATTTAAGCAGCGACGACGTTGCTCGCATTACACAATTGATTGCGCAGTATAATTTACCAACCGCAATTCCACCGCAAATGACCAGTGAGCAATTTTTGCTGCATATGCGTAAAGATAAAAAGAATAAAAAAGGCACCATACGTTTTATTCTCCCTACCCAATTTGGTCAGTGTGCATTGGTGGACGATGTGACAGATGATCAAGTTCGAGCGTTAATCGAGCAATAATGCAGCCACAAATTTTACCAAGCCGTGCGGCTTTGGTGGATAGAATCGCACTGCAATTTGAATACGGACAAAACCTCATTGTAGTGCTTGGTACTTCTGGCCTAGGTAAAAGCTACCTGCTTGAAACCTTTATTACTGATAAGTATAACGATTTTAATAAAGCGTTAGTGCAAGTCAGCGCGCAAATGAGTGATGTACAATTAATGACCGAGCTATTAGAGCAAAGCTTTAATGCCCCCTTAATTGACCACAACCTCACCCTAGCAGAAAACTTTTACCAATTATTCCAACAACAACCCTGTGGACCGTGTTTATGGGTATTAGATGGCGGACGCCATTTATCGACTGAATTTTTGCACGAGTTAGAGTTACTGGCTAAAAATTCCCCTGGTACCTTGTATATTATGCTTGCGGCGCAATCTAAATTACCGCTCAGCGCCGCTGTGAATATTCATTTAGAGCCACTCAGTCTGGCTGAAAGTAAACAACTAATGCGCGGCTACTTTAGCACCTTGCCTTATGATGAAGATCCGGTTTTTCAGGCTTTTCTAACAGCGGCACAGGGCAATCCCAGTTTGTTATTATCATGGCAGCCCAACGAACATGTAGCTGATACTACTGCTAAAGATACAGTAACGTGGCGCGTGCAATTAGTGGTGTTATTACTGCTTATTATGCTGTTGATAATCGGTTTATTATATAAATCGGATATGACTCAGTGGTGGCAACAATACTATCAGCAGCAACAGCAAAATGTGCTGACTACCGCGATTCCGGTAACACAACTAACCAGCGACGCGCTTCCTCCGCAAATGAGTCTGCAAACACAGCAAAATGAAGCGCAAGCGATTACTCAAGCCGATACTGCTCAGGCATTACCTCAACAGGATATCGCAGCGATTATGCAAAGTTTGACTGTAACCGCTGTACCCCAACCAAGTGACTCAGCTATGCCAGCGCCGCCGCATGTGCTTGATGACGCAATACCAAGCGATCGCGAAAATAAGGCCACTGCAGCCACCCCGCACTTACAAGGTAATGCTTGGTATTTACAACAGCCAGAAAATAATATGGTTATTCAATTGTTAGCGATTAGCCAACCACAGATTAAAGATGAATTTATTAGCCAGCATCAGTTGCAAACATTGGCGCATAGCTATCAAACCATCAGGAATAATAATACCTGGTGGGTCGTTACCATAGGCAGTTTTGCGAATATAAATGAAGCCAAATTAGCGATGCAAAGTTTGCCGCCAGAGGTAAAGAAAAATAAGCCGTTCTATAAAAAAATAAGCAAAATAAAACAAGAAATTGCACTCGTAGATCAGTAAACTTACTGGCTTTAGTGTAAAATCGCGCAACACCAAATTGAAGTAAAGAGCCAATGCAACAAAAGAGTAGAGCCTTCCTTAAATGGGCTGGCGGAAAATACAGCCTAGTTGAAGATATTAATGCGCGCTTAAAGCAAGCCAGTCAGCAGGCTGACACTTTAGTTGAACCTTTTGTTGGTGCCGGCTCAGTGTTTTTAAATAGCGACTTTAAACACTATATTCTGAATGATATTAATGCCGATTTAATTAACTTATACAAAGAGCTTAAAAACGCGCCAGATGAGTTTATTAGTGATGCTAAAAAGTTGTTTGTCGATTTAAATAACCACCCCGACGCCTATTACCAATACCGGGTGCAGTTTAATCAAAGTAGCGATATATACGAACGCGCCATGTTGTTTTTGTATATGAACCGCCATGGTTATAACGGTCTCTGTCGTTACAATTTAAAAGGTATTTTTAATGTGCCATTTGGCAAATATAAAAAGCCTTACTTTCCTGAAAAAGAAATGCACTACTTTGCCGAGAAAGCACAGCGAGCCACGTTTACTTGCTTAGATTACGACGACATATTTAAACTGGTGCCGAAAAACTCGGTAATATATTGTGATCCACCGTATGTGCCGTTAAGCAAAACCGCCTCGTTTACTTCATACGCCAAAGGCGGCTTTAATTTAGATGATCAGGCAAATTTGGCTAATCTGGCAGAGCAGGCGGCTTTTGAAAATCATACCCCAGTGCTTATTTCTAACCATGATACGGTATGGACGCGAAAAATTTATAGTCAAGCCACGCTTGAGCAAATTCAGGTAAAACGCACCATTAGTCCCAAGGGCGGGTCGCGTAATAAAGTGAACGAACTAATGGCTATGTATTTAGCACCGCCACAACCACAGCGTAAATTGCGCTAATAAACACCACAAAGAGAATCACAGCTAAGCTGATAATGACTCGCGGCGAGTGTTGTTTAAAGTCGCTTTGGCGTTTATGTTCCGATTGCACGCCAAAAAATGCGGCAAGCACACTTTGTAACGCCGCAAAAAAATGGCGCACGTTAAAAAATCGGTTTTAATGAGGGGGGCTGTTTTGCATCGGCGGAGCCAGTCAGTAACTCTAAAAAATCTAAATAATGAAACTGAGCGCTGCGGCTATCGCCGGTAAACCAGGCTAGCCAAGAGGAATCTGCTGCGGTTTTATAGCAGTTATTTGTGCTTGCTTCTGCAGTCACAGTTTGCTGTTGCTGCGTACAGGCGTTAAGTGCGCCCGTGGTGGGTTGCGAATGTGATGTCGGCTTTAGCCCTATAACCAGCAATAATACCGACGCAATTAATATCCCTGTTTTAACAGCTCGCATGATATAACCCAATAGTTTGTTCCTGTTTCAAGCATAACAAAGGCTGTTTAAATAATAAACATAAATTTCATGGTAAACGACTAAATGCCATAAAATATAGAGAGTTAACTTCAGCTTAGCGTTTTTTTCAGCGGATTATTTTTTACTGAGATCACTTGGGTAACGTTATTAATTAAGTTACATTAACGCCCTACAATATTCATTGACGGATTAGCTATGTTGAACCCAGCACAAAAATACTTAATTGCCCCTTCAATTTTATCGGCGGACTTTGCCAAACTCGGTGAAGATGTTGATAACGTCCTAGCGGCGGGGGCCGACGTAGTTCACTTTGATGTCATGGATAACCACTATGTACCCAACCTAACCGTTGGTCCTATGGTGTGTAAAGCACTGCGTAACTATGGTATTACGGCACCAATCGATGTGCATTTAATGGTAAAACCGGTTGATAGTTTAATTCCACAGTTTGCCGAAGCGGGGGCATCCATTATTACCTTTCACCCAGAAGCCAGTGAGCACATTGACCGTACCCTACAATTAATAAAAGATCAGGGTTGCCAAGCCGGATTAGTGTTTAATCCGGGCACTAGCTTGAGTTTTCTTGACCATGTGATGGATAAAATCGATGTTATTTTAATTATGTCGGTTAATCCAGGCTTTGGTGGGCAAAGCTTTATTCCTCACACTTTAGAAAAACTACGCCAAGCAAAACAACGTATTGTAGAATCGGGTCGTAGTATCCGGTTAGAAGTCGATGGCGGTATTAAAGTCGATAATATTGCAGCGGCTGCAGCGGCGGGAGCCGATATGTTTGTTGCTGGCTCTGCTATTTTCAATCAGCCCGATTATCAAGCCGTGATAGAGCAAATGCGTGAGCAATTAGGAACGGTAAAATAATGAAGTACGATGTAGCTCTGTTTGATTTAGATGGTACTTTAGTTGATAGCGTTTACGATTTATATATCGCACTTAACCTCACTTTAAGCGATTTAGCGTTTCCCATCGTCAGCCAGCGCTTAGTTGAAAGCTGGGTAGGGAACGGTATTGAAGTGTTAGTAAAGCGGGCGCTCAGTGGCGATATGGATATTAGTGAGCATTTAGATGAAGCGTTGAGTAACCAAGCGATTGCTTTATTTTATCAACACTATGAACAACAAGTTGGCGAATACAGTGTGTTATATCAACATGTTGAAACGGGGCTGGCAGCACTGCGCAGTATGCCAAAAGCGTTGATCACCAATAAGGCGCGCATTTTTACCGAAAAATTACTCGATAAATTAGCGCTAACCAGTCACTTTGAGGTGATAATATGTGGCGATGATATGGCGAAAAAGCCGTCTCCAGAGCCGTTATTATTTGCCTGCGATAAATTAAATATCCCCCCCAGCAAAGCGGTGATGATTGGCGACTCAAAAAGCGATATATTGGCGGCCCAAGCAGCTAATATTGATGTTATTGCGCTTAGCTATGGTTATAACCAAGGTGAAAACCTCGAGGACTATAATCCGCAGTACCTATGCGATAATTTCTTAGCTATAATACCCGTTCTTACACAGCGCTAAGTGCTGTTAATTAAGCAAATAAAGGAAAATCATGAGTAAACCAGTAGTTTTAAGTGGCGTTCAGCCAACCGGTGGTATGACAATAGGCAACTATGTTGGCGCTATTAACCAGTGGCTAAAGTTACAGGAAGACTATGATAGCTACTTTATGTTGGCCGATTTGCATGCCATTACTGTTCGCCAAGATCCTGCGCTACTGCGCTCACGGGTGCTTGATGGCGTAGCCCTTTATACGGCCTGTGGCATAGACCCAGAAAAAGCCGCGCTGTTTGTGCAATCGCAAGTGCCAGAGCATGCGCAACTGGCATGGGTATTAAATTGTTATGCACAAATGGGCGAGCTTAACCGCATGACCCAGTTTAAAGATAAGTCAGCTACCCACGCGCATAATATTAACGTGGGCTTATTTGCTTACCCGGTGTTACAAGCGGCAGATATTCTGTTGTATCAAGCTGAGCAAGTGCCGGTGGGTGAAGACCAAAAACAGCATCTTGAATTAACCCGCGATATCGCTACGCGCTTTAATAATCTTTACGGCGACGTGTTTAAAATACCGCAAGCGTATATTCCTGAGTTTGGTGCTCGAGTAATGAGCCTGCAAGATCCATTGAAAAAGATGTCTAAATCAGATGAAAACCTAAATGGTTTTATTATGATGTTAGACGAGCCGAAAAAAATTGAGAAAAAGCTGAAAAAAGCGGTTACCGATTCAGACGAGCAAGCACGCATTTACTTTGACCGTGCAGAAAAGCCCGGAGTATCAAACTTACTGACTCTGTTAAGTGTGGCAACAGAGCGCCCAATTGCAGACTTAGTACCAGAATACGAAGACAAAATGTATGGTCATCTGAAAAAAGACACCGCAGATGCGGTAGTGGCGATGATAGAGCCAATTCAGGCTCGCTTTAAGCAGATCAGAGAAGATCAAACCCTGCTTGATAACATCATGAAACGCGGTGCAGACAAAGCCAGCAGCCAAGCTGAGGGCACCTTAAAGGCCGTATACGACGCACTCGGATTTATTCCGCGCGGCTAAGATTTATAGCAATTTGCAATTAATAACAAAAAAAATGCCGCTTTATTTATAAAGCGGCATTTTTGTTTTTAGCTTGTTGCCATTAAAGGCAACGTGAGCTCAAAGGAGCGGTTTAAGGTAATGGCCAGTATGTGAACGCTCACATTCAGACACTGCCTCTGGCGTGCCGGCAATCAGTATTTCACCGCCACCGGCGCCTCCTTCAGGCCCTAAATCAATCACCCAATCGGCGGTTTTTATGACGTCGAGGTTATGCTCAATAACCACAATTGTATTGCCGTGATCGCGCAGGCGATGTAACACCACCAGTAATTGCTCTATATCGGCAAAGTGTAAACCGGTTGTTGGTTCATCAAGTATATACAGGGTTTTACCGGTATCGCGTTTTGACAGCTCGCGGGCTAGTTTAACCCGTTGTGCCTCACCGCCCGAAAGCGTAGTGGCGGCTTGCCCTAAGCGTATGTACGATAAACCAACATCCATTAAGGTTTTTAGTTTACGTGCAATGGCCGGTATTTTATCAAAGTAATCGTGCGCGTCTTCCACAGTCATTTCGAGTACTTGGTGAATATTTTTACCTTTGTACTGTACTTCAAGCGTCTCGCGATTATAGCGGGCACCTTTACAGACATCACAGGGCACGTATACATCGGGTAAAAAGTGCATTTCTACTTTAATTACGCCATCGCCTTGGCAGGCTTCACAGCGCCCACCTTTCACATTAAAGCTAAAGCGACCTACTTTATAACCGCGTGACCGCGACTCTTGCGTACCCGCAAATAGCTCTCGAATGCCAGTAAAAATACCGGTATAGGTGGCGGGGTTAGAGCGTGGTGTACGGCCAATTGGGCTTTGATCAATGTCGATCACTTTATCAAAGTGCTCTAAACCTGCGATCGATTTATACGGCGCCGCTTCGGCGGTGGTGGCGCCATTTAGTTCGGTGTGTGCCAGTTTAAATAAGGTATCGTTGATCAGGGTCGATTTCCCTGAGCCCGACACACCAGTGACACAGGTTAATAAGCCAAATGGAATTTTTAGATCCACATTTTTTAAATTATTACCGGTCGCACCAAACAACTCCAGCCACTTATCGTTTGTGGGGTGACGCTGTTGCGGGATTTCAATTTTACGCACTCCCGATAAAAACTGCCCCGTAACTGAGTCATCGCAGGCTAAAATGTCGTCTCTAGTACCTTGGGCAATAATATGCCCGCCATGCACACCGGCACCCGGGCCAATATCAATAATATGATCCGCAGCGCGAATAGCATCTTCATCGTGCTCAACCACAATAACGGTGTTACCTAAATCGCGTAAATGCACTAAGGTTTTTAGCAAGCGGTCGTTATCGCGTTGATGCAAACCAATTGATGGTTCATCTAATACGTACATGACCCCCACTAGGCCAGCGCCAATTTGGCTAGCAAGGCGAATACGCTGTGCTTCACCGCCGGAAAGGGTATCGGCGCTTCTTTCAAGCGACAGGTAATTTAAACCCACATTGATTAAAAACGATAAACGATCGCGAATTTCTTTTAATATTTTTTCCGCAATTTGCCCTTTTTGGCCGGTTAGTTTTAACCCGGCAAAAAAGTCCATGGCTTCACCAATACTCATATGGGTAATGGTAGGTAAGTTGGTTTGGCCAATAAATACGTGACGCGACTCTTGGCGTAAACGCGAGCCATGACAACTTGGACAGGCTTGGCTGGTTTGATATTTAGCCAGCTCTTCACGCACCGAGTTAGACTCGGTTTCACGATAGCGGCGGTACATATTATTCAGTACCCCTTCAAACTCGTGATTACGAGTAATTAAGTCGCCGCGGTCGTTGCGGTAACTAAACGCTATTTTTGTGCCGGCGGAGCCTTCTAAAATCACTTGCTGCACTGCGGGCTCAAGGCTTTGAAAGGGCACATCTAAATCAAAATTGTAATGCTCAGCAACGGCTTGCAGCATTTGGTAATAATAAAAGCTGCGTTTATCCCAGCCTTTAATGGCACCGCCTGCTAAGCTGAGCTCGGGGTTTTGCACAACACGATTCGGATCAAAATATTGTCGTACACCTAAACCGTCACAGCTTTGACAAGCCCCCGCGGGGTTGTTAAACGAAAACAGCCGAGGCTCTAACTCGGTCATGGCATAGCCACAGGTGGGGCAAGCAAAATTAGCTGAAAACAGCATTTCTTCTGCGCTGCTATCATCCATATAAGCAATATTGGCAACGCCGCCCGACATTTCTAATGCCGCTTCAAATGACTCGGCTAGGCGCTGTTGTTGCCCCTCTTTTACTTTAAAGCGATCGACCACCACTTCAATGGTATGTTTTTTATGCAGATCTAGCGGCGGAGGATCGGATAAGTCGCAGACTTCGCCATCAATACGGGCACGAATGTAACCTTGGCTTGCTAGCTGCTCAAGTAGCTTAACGTGCTCGCCTTTACGGTCTTTGATGACTGGAGCAAGCAACATTAGTCTACTGCCCTCAGGCAGTGCTAACACGGTATCGACCATTTGGCTGATGGTTTGTGCCGCCAGCGGTAAATCGTGAGTAGGGCAGCGGGGTTCACCCACACGGGCAAACATAAGACGTAAATAGTCGTAAATTTCGGTAATCGTGCCCACGGTTGAGCGTGGGTTATGCGAGGTCGACTTTTGTTCAATAGAAATAGCAGGAGAAAGTCCTTCAATGTGATCCACATCAGGCTTTTCCATTAATGATAAAAACTGTCTTGCGTACGCAGACAGTGATTCTACATAACGACGCTGTCCCTCTGCATACAAAGTATCAAATGCCAGCGAAGACTTTCCCGAACCAGATAGGCCAGTGATAACAATGAGCTTATCACGTGGGATGGTTAGGCTGATGTCTTTTAAATTGTGCGTGCGTGCGCCTCGGACTTCAATGTTTTCCATGCTATCTCGTTTATTGCCAAAATTATTTGTTCAGTATCGCATAATACGCAGTAAGATTAATCCTTGATCAATGAAAAATCCTTAGTTATAGGCGATTAATTATTGCTAAGCTTATGGTAGAATCGCGGTCTAATTTTTTTACTCAGTAAGATCATTTGAATAATGACCGCATCTTCACTTAATTCACGAGAAAAACGCGCTGCCGTATCGTTAGCGAGTGTGTTTGCATTTAGAATGCTTGGCTTATTTATGCTGATGCCTGTATTAGCAATTTATGGTCAATCGTTGGCAGGCTTTTCCCCGATTTGGATAGGCTTTGCTATTGGCGCTTATGGTTTAACCCAAGCGGTACTGCAAATTCCGATGGGGCGGCTGTCTGATAAAATAGGCCGTAAAAAAGTGATTGTAGGTGGCTTACTGGTGTTTGCCTTGGGTTCAGTGGTTGCCGCATTAGCCGATTCAATTCAAATGGTTACAGTGGGGCGAGCGCTACAAGGTATGGGGGCCATAGCCAGTGCGCTATTAGCCTTTGCATCCGATTTAAGTCGTGATGAACAGCGACCCAAAGTGATGGCCGTTATTGGCATGAGCATCGGGATGAGCTTTGCCTTGGCTATGTTGCTGGGACCGATAGTCGCCGCGTCATGGGGCGTATCTGGAGTGTTTTGGCTCACCGCCGTGTTAGCGCTTGTGGGTATCTTTATCGTCACTATGTTAGTGCCCAACGCCATAAGTAAAGCGCCGAAAGGCGATACGCTGGCAAGCTTTAGCGACATTAAAAAGTTAATTAAAGATCCGCAGTTATCACGCTTAAATGCGGGAGTGCTATTGCTGCATTTAACCTTAACCACTATTTTTGTGGTGTTGCCAAGCCAATTAATTAACAGCGGTTTAGCGGCTGATCAGCATTGGTATGTATATATACCCGTATTACTATTAGCGTTTATATTAATGGTGCCCATTATGATTGTGGCCATTAAAAAAGAGAAAGAAAAGCAAGCATTTATAGGCTCTGTGCTGTTACTTACCTTGAGTATGTTCGCCATGTCTATTTGGGTAAATAGCTTAGTGGTAATGGCGGTGTGTATGCTGCTGTACTTTGTGGCATTTAACTTTTTAGAAGCCACGATGCCGGCATTGGTTTCACGTATTGCACCCGCGAGTCAAAAGGGCTCTGCAATGGGGGGCTTTTCGTCGAGCCAATTTTTTGGGGCTTTTTTAGGGGGCATACTGGGCGGTTATATAGCGCAAACCACAAGTGCACACGCTGTATTTGCGGCAGCAGCCCTTGTTGGGTTATTATGGCTTATTGTTGCGTGGAACATGCAAGTTCCACCCAAAAGTAAAGTTATTAGTTTAATGACCCAATTAGATTCAGAAGAGCAAGCCCAAACTTTGGCTTCTCGGTTAGTTGCTTTACCCGGCGTAATTGAGGCAACCGTAGTGCGCGATGAAAGCCGCAGCTACTTAAAGATTAATGATAAAGAATTTGACCTAGACCAAGCGCGTAAAGTGGCTGGTTTAATCTAACGTTTATAGGAGATAGTTCCATGGCACGCGGTGTGAACAAAGTAATTTTGGTGGGTAACTTAGGACAAGATCCTGAAGTACGTTACATGCCTAATGGTAATGGCGTAGCAAATATTACCTTAGCAACTTCTGATAGCTATAAAGACAAAAACACTGGCCAAATGGTTGATAAAACTGAGTGGCACCGTGTGGTATTTTTTGGCAAATTAGCTGAAATTGTTGGTGAATATTGTCGTAAAGGGTCACAAATTTACGTAGAAGGTAAATTGCAAACACGTAAATGGACCGACCAACAAGGCCAAGAAAAATACACCACTGAAATCGTGGTAGATGGTTTTACCGGTCAAATGCAAATGTTAGGTAGCCGTGGTGGCGATCAGCAAGGTGGTGGTTATCAAGGTAATCAATCGCAAGGCGGTCAACAAGGTGGCGGTTACCAAGGTAATCAAGCACAGGGCGGTCAGCAAAGTGGTGGGTACCAAAACAACCCAGCGCAAAATAGCCCACAGCAAGGCGGTTATGCACCACAGCAACAGTCAGCGCCAGCCGCGCCTACGAATAACCAATACCAGCAGCCACAAGGTGGCTTTGCGCCGCAGCAAAATAATGCGCCGCAACAGCAAGGTGGGTTTGCACCTAAGCCGCCAAGTGCGCCACAAGGCGGCGCGTCTAATCCAATGGAACCTACCATAGATTTTGACGACGACATCCCGTTCTAGATCATAGTTAATTAATAACTGTAGATAAAAATGTTAAAACCCAGCTAAATGCTGGGTTTTTTGTTTTATACCCTCCTCAGTATTTACCGTGTGCAGTGAGGTAGGTGATCACAGTTGTAAAGTAGCGTGAATAGCTCACTTAAACTGGATTTTGGTTAATAAATTAATTGCCAATGATAATGGTTTGCATTACTATGCGTATCAAGTTGTTATTTGAGAAATAGGCATGGCGTATAAACTTTTAGCTTTAGTAATAAGCACAGTGGCACTCACTCTAACTGGGTGTGGCTCTGGTGGTGGCGCAAACTCAGCCCCTGTTTTTTCGCAAGCCAATTATGCAATCAGTGTTAATGAAGACAGTGTTGCCAGCTTAATGGTGACAGCATCGGATGCAGAGCACGATGCTATTAGCTTTTATTTAGCCAATGCGGCGGCCAATGGCGCCGTCACGGTTAATGCAAATAACGGCCATATTAGTTATACCCCTCAAGCCAATTTCAATGGCACCGACAGCTTTCAAATAGCGGTATCAGATGGTGAAAATCTGACTACCGCGAACGTACTGGTGACGGTGGTCGCCATCAATGATGCACCGGTTATTCATGGTGATACGGTGCTGGTTAGTGGCGGCGAAATTAAGCGGGGCAAAGTCACGGTAACCGATGTTGATAATGATACGCTGAGCTATAGAATTTCGGTTGCTGCCGAGCATGGCACATTGTTACTTGATGCTGATAATGGTGAACTTAGTTATCAAAGTACGCGCCTAGAAAACCAAGCTGATAGCTTTGAACTAACGGTAACAGATGGCAATGGTGCAGTGGTCAGTAAGCGATTAACGCTTACCACTAATTTATCGACCAATGCGGACCGTGCTTATTACTATTACGCCAGTGAGCAATCGCACTTAAAACACGCCGAGCAGTTAGCCGTTGGCTTACAAGATGATATTAATTTAAGCAGCATTAACGCATCATTGGCGATAGGTTACGCTCAGGCTGGGCTATACAATCAAGTAACTCGGCTAACAACGATTGAAAACATCGCGCGCAATAATATTCGCGCTAATGCGTTATTAGCCATAGCCAGTGTATATAGCAAACAAGGTAAACACGAGCAGGCAAATACGCTGCGCTTAACTGCAAAAAATATTTACTCTGAGTATGTGGCAGCTAAAGGGATCAGTGCCTTTAACAGCGAGGATCAGCGTTTTTATAATGATTTAGCGTTATCTTACTTACAAGCGGGTGAATCGGCGTTGGCTAGTGAGAGCTTTAATATTCTCGATGTGTTATTTAGCGCAGCACTAGGTGATGAGCAAACAACCCAAGCGTTAAAGTTATTTTTTGGTTACCGTGATCGTGTGGCTGAGGTCATTGAGAGCTGGCGCCAATCTCGCAGCCAAGCCGACTACGACTATGCGCTTGCGATGAGCGACAGACTTTATCGCTATGCCAATATGATAGGTTATAGCTACGTAAAAAATAATAAACATGGCAATCAAGGTAAAGCCTACTTTAGTTCACGCCAAGCGGCGCTTGGTAATGTTGTGGCGAACTACCTAACGTTAAATGTGCCGCAAAAAGCGAAGTCAGCATTAGCCGATATATTTGCTTTATATGGCATAGTAAACCTTGATCCAGCCTATCCACGTAGCGCTAATAATTATGCTGCAGTGACGCAAGTTGAATACCCGTACGGTTTGATCAATAGCGCTGGCTATTTTGTGCAGTTGTATCCAGAGCTTGATATTGAAACGCATTTTTTAACGGCGTTTGCGCCAGAGAGCATCCACTATACTTTAGCGAAAAACAAAGCCAGCGATGCTCAGCTATTAGCACAGGTACGTAATTCTGCAGATATAGAGGGCAGTTTACAGCGCGTGTTAGCCAGCGGTGATGCTAATAATTTACGCGCACTGTTTACGCAGCTGGTGGCGTTTAATGCTCGTACACCTGGAGCCGCAGCTGTGTATATTGAGTTGGGCAAGTTTGATGCAGCGGCTAAGTTTATTGCTGCAGGGATTGAACTGTTAAGCTCAGCCGATTATTTAGCGCAAAATATTAGCAACCCTGTTTTTGTTAGTGGTGCTACGGGCTGTCAATTAGCGCTAGACCAGCTATTAACCATTATCGACATCAGCCAAGACGAAAAGTATCGCAGCCAAGCTGCTACGACGCTGCAAACATGCCGTGAGATAGTATTAACTCACTATCAGCACGCCGATGGGGTAACTGTTTTTCCAGCTGACATTGTTGATGCCAACATTGACCTGATAGCTTATCACCAGGCCTTAGGGCAACTAGACGCAGCGGCGCCGTTAATTAATACCGCGCAGCAAGCGATCGCCAGTTATGCAGAGCACGCGTTAATACAACAAATAAACGATACCGGAAAACTAGCCAGTGCCGTTGCTTTAAATAGCCAGTTTGCATTAGCCAATCATTATTATGCGCAATACATAGAGCTGATCAAGCAGGCAGAAGAGCGCGTGCAACCGGCAGAGCGCTTTGCAATAACCCAGCAGTTTTTTGCAAGCACGCGGTTTGCTAAGGTTCACTATCAGCAGTACCTACAGCAATTATTGCGCGTAGCAGGCACTAAAGCCGAGTACAGTGCATTGATAGCTGTCGCTAAAAACAATTGGGCCGAGCTGATTGCTTGGAATTTAGCACGCCTAGAAAATGCTGCATTACAGTTGCAAGTTCGCTATTACCCAGCGTTTGCTAAACAATACCTAGAGTTAGCAATGTTTGACAGTGCCTACCAATTAAAAAATCACCCCGCATTAGGTGTGGTAGAAGCAGACGCTATCGCCACCGAGGTAATCGCATACTTGAGCCGTTATGATGCGTTTATTGGCTCAGACGTTGCCAGTGTCGATACCGATAACGATGGTAAAGCGAATTTTTATGCCGCGCATGCCAGCGCTGCAATGATTGCTAATTCAGGGATAGAATTAGACTTAGACAGCGACAATGACGGTGTCAACGACGACAGCGATGCGTTTCCACTAAACCCGAACCGACATTAAATGCACTATATTACACTCACAGGGCTTATATCTACTGGGTTCGCGCCCGCCGTATTGGCGGCGCACCTTACCACTAGCACAACAGCGGATGACACGGCTATTAAGCTGATTGAAAGCAGTCACTACCAACAATGCGCAACTAACGCGAAGCAGTGTCAGCAAAATATTGAAGTGATTGAAGTTACAGGGCAGCGACCCAACCCGATTTCGGTGAGTAGCCAAGGGGTGTACACCCTAGATAGAAAAATGCTGCGCGATTATCGTTTTGGTAATGGTAACTTAAATGATGTGCTAGGGGTTTTACCCGGCGTGCAATATGGTGAAACGGCTTATGCGGCGGAGCAGATCAGTAATATTAAGCCCGCAGAAGTGTCGCTTGCCGGCACACAAGGTAATGCCACAGGGTATTTAATTGATGGCTTATCAAATAATTCCAATCTTAATAACGGCAGCGCCAATGTGGATAAAAACTTACTGCAAGATGTCAGTGGGCACACGCAAGCGGTGTTTTTAAATTTAGATTTAATTGATCATTTAGAAGTCTACGACAGCAATATTCCGGCAAAATACGGTAATTTCTCTGGTGGAATGGTGAAAGCCGAAACGCGAAAAGCAGGTAATCAGCTGCAATTTGGCATTAATTATCGGCAAACCAGTGATGATTGGGTTACATACCATAAATTTTATGCCCCCGATTTTAATGGTGAAAACGAACTGAATAATGCAATTTTTAATAAGCGTGACTTCAGCAGCTACCTTGCTACGCCGCTCACCGATAAGCTGGGGTTTATTGGTCAATTTCAGTATATGCAATCACAAGAAAGCCTTCAGCAGCTAGGGCAAACGCGACTGCAACAACAAAGCAACTATAACGGGCTCGTTAAATTTGATTACGCGGCCACGGCGAACGATGATATTTCATTAAGCCTGCTCTTTGCCCCGTATGAAGGCGATTATTTTGATGTGAATGCGAAAAATAGTGATTACAGCATTGCCGGAGGAGGTAATAACCTCTCGCTTACGTGGCAAGCCGATAGAAACTGGGCCTATATTAAAACGCAGTTAGGCTATAACACTAGCCGCAATAGTAAAAATACCAGCTCAATTCGTTATGCATGGTTAAATATACCGGGTAAAGACTGGGGCGATATTGATGGCTCTATTACCAGTTTAGAGGGCGGCTATGGTGATATAGAAAAGCGTCAACAAACAGTTAGTTTAAAACAAGATTTTGAACTGGCCAGCCGCCCCTGGCTAGATGCCGATAATACCTTTTCCTTTGGCTATGAGTTAGCGCAGCACAATGCTACGTTTGATCGTCTCGAAGACGCTATTGTTTATAACGGGGCGATTGCGGCACCACAAATAGAATGCGCGGGTTATGCACTCGATTGTATCGAAACTCAGTTGTATCAATCAGTGGCGGAATTAGAGGCGCAATTAGGTCATTCGCTGGATTTATCTAACCCCGATGACTTTTTAATTTATCAAAATAACTTTGCCGTAACGGGGCAGTATTTTCAGTACCGCCAAGTCACCCCTAAAGCAACTACGCATGCAGAACTAAATCAGTTGGCGGCCTATGTCGAAAACGAATTTGCATGGCAAAATTACACCCTTAACTTAGGCATTCGCTACGATTATAACGACTTTTTAAACAACCATAACTTAGCGCCGCGAATGCGCGGTAGCGTGTCGGTGTTTGCCGAGCAAGGTAAAATCGTACTCGGCGCTAACCGCTATTACGCCAACGACTCTATGAGTTATAAGTTAAACCAAGCAATGCAGCCTAGCTATACTGAAGTACGAGCCACTTATCAACAACAGCCACAGCAATGGCAAGCACAGCTCAGTAATCGTGGTTATCGTTATGTATATACGGATTTAAAAACGCCATATAGTGATGAACTATCGGCTGCTTATCGCCATCAATTATTGGGCGGAACACTAGAGCTAAAGTGGCTCTACCGTGAACAACATGATGCGATTAACCGCGTGAAAAGCACTAACGAGGCGGGCGAGGCTATCTTATTGGGAGCCAACTCAGGCCACAGTCGCTATCAGCGCTATAGCTTATCGTGGATGGCAACCTATGCTAATCAACATGTTGAATTTAATCTATCGCATGCCAGTAACACCACCAGTCGTGAGCAATTTGATGGGGATCCGCGCTCATTTGATGGTAATGGCGACAGTGTGCTGGATTTTTCTTATGATGATAACGAGTTAGTGTTTTTACGCGCGGATCATTATGACATTGCCAGCAGTACCAATAACGCTAATTATTATTTAGTGACTCGCCATGATATGGCGCTCGAAAAACAAGATTTTAATCGCCCCATTATTGCCAACTTAAGTTGGGGCGGGCAGTGGGACAATTGGACGCTATCGGCTCATGCGCGTTACAACGGTGGTCAAGATGCGATTTATGCGACCGGTAAAACTAAATCGCTTAAAGAGGCGAGCAATATTTGTGATGGCTGCGCACCTAACCGTCGCGAATACCCGGTATACCGTATTGAAAAGCGGCCGGCATTTTGGCTGTTAAATAGCAGTGTTAAATACACCACGCTGGTGGCTAATGATTACCAACTAACCTTAAGCTTTGAAGCGGAAAACCTGTTAAATAAACGCACCTATCAAATTAGCCCGTATAATACCGGCATTGAATTGGGGCGCCGCTTTTGGCTTGGAGCAAATATTAATTATTAGTCCCGAAGCCGTTGTTGGTTTGTTTAATTACGGCTTTAGTGGCTGCTTTAGTACTGGTTTTAATGGCACGTTAACTTCATAACCGACTATTTATTACTCTCAAAAAAGAATCCCATTTATGCGCTTAATCTTTATAAATACCTTACTCTTAGTGACTGTGTGGAGCACTTTAGCTCATGCTGAGCCAGTCGACTTTAGCGATTTACGTAAGCAATACTTAAAGCCGCAACCGCAGTGGCCCAAAGCGCACCTTGACGCCGATATTGAGTTTGCAGAAATAACCAGGTTACCGGCGGTTACATTTCCGCAAGATAACCCATATAGCACGGCAAAAATGCGTTTGGGCGAGCAATTATTTAATGACCCTAAGTTGTCGCGCTCCGGCCAAGTAGCCTGCGCCAGTTGCCACGATAGAGATTTAGGCTGGGCCGATGGGCGTAAACTGTCTTTTGGCCACGATAGGTTAACTGGTAAGCGCAATGCTCCGAGTATCGAAAACGCCGCTTTTTGGCAGTCTTTATTTTGGGATGGACGCGCTCAAAGCTTAGAGCAGCAGTCGCTGATGCCGGTTGAAGATCCGGTTGAAATGAATTTTACCCTCACTGAACTGGAAGCACGGTTAAATAAAAATACCGACTATCAAAAAAAGTTTCGCCAAGTATTTGCCAGTTCTCCCATTACTGCTGAGCAAATTGCACAGGCGCTTGCCACCTACCAACGTACGATAGTGTCACGCAATTCTGCGTTTGATTACTTTGTGAAAGCGGGGACAACAAAGGATAAAAAGTTACAACAGCAACTACAGCAAAAGCTGAGTGATCAAGCACTGTGGGGACTACATTTATTTAGAACCAAAGCGCGATGTATTAATTGCCATTCGGGGGCGCTGTTTTCAGATAATAAATTTCATAATTTGGGATTAACTTATTATCAGCGGGAACGTGAAGACTTAGGGCGTTATAACGTCACTAAAAACCCAAATGATGTGGGTAAGTTTAAAACACCTAGCCTTCGTAATGTGATGAACAGCAAGCCATGGATGCACAATGGCGTGTTTCCTTCTATTGCCGGTATTTTAAATATTTATAATGCAGGAGGCTTTGTCTTTAATAAAGATCCGAATGATCCGCTTTCGCCACAAACCTCAAAAATATTACAGCCGCTATCGTTAACTGCTGCAGAAAAGCACGCGTTGCGTGCGTTTTTACAAGCGATTAGCAGCGCACCAGCGACAGGGCCCGATGCCCGTTTTATTGTACGTGAAAGAAATGAGTCGTAACTCATTCATTTAATGGCAGATGCGCAATTATAGGGTGTTTCCCCTCAGGGCAAGCGGTAAAACGTTCGCTTCGTCACCCAGCTAAAATTTCATTACAGCCTTGTACTAATGGGAATGTTGAACAACACTTTAACTAATTAGTTAAGCGGTGAGAGTGTTATGCAACAGGGGAAACTGAAGTTTTTCAATCGCTTTAAGGCGCTCTACTTAGTATTGCTGCTATTAGTGTTATTTAGTGCAAATAGTGGCTTAAGTCATAGGCTAGAGCAGCAAACTTTGCAATCGGGGCAGCAACTGACTGAGCAGCTATACCAGTTACAACTCACCACACAGCAAGATAGCCCGTCAGTTACTAAGTTACTCGCGGCGCAAAACTTTAGCTTATCGGCTGTAAATCTACCGTTTTATTTAACCCCCTTTGTCGCGATGCAGCAGCATATGTTTAGCTATGAAACTATCAATGTGACGCTGTATTACTGGCCACTGTGGGTGCAACGTA
Source organism: Pseudoalteromonas sp. (assembly GCF_041613455.1). Taxonomy (GTDB): domain Bacteria; phylum Pseudomonadota; class Gammaproteobacteria; order Enterobacterales; family Alteromonadaceae; genus Pseudoalteromonas. The sequence continues at coordinate 47,108 of NZ_JBFJHD010000002.1, forward strand.
GTGAGCTATTTATACTATTAAACTTGATTATTTTAGTGCTGGCTTATGGGCTGGCGCGTTATTGGCAGCCTGTGTGTAAAGCGATGACGTTATCACCTCACACTCAACCTGAGTTAGCCACACTGTTAGGCACAGTAAACAGCGGCGTTACTGATGAAGTAACACAATATAAGCAAGCCGCAACGGGTCACTATGATATTTTTGCATTAATTGCCTACCCTACACAGGGGGTTGTTAGCGCGGAATTTGAAGTATGCTTTAAACGGCACTTGGCTCGCGCTTTTCCTGCGCTCGCTTATATATCGATTAAAGTATTAAATGCAACAAACGCCACAGTTACCCTGAGGCATATTCCCGCCACCGAGTTAGAGCAATATATAGAGCGGCTGCAGCAAAACGCAGCTACCGTGTATAACAGCGTGGTAGGCCATACCTCGCAGCAAGATGTAAAAATAGGGCTTTGCAATTACCGTGCAGGCGCCGATCAAATGTTGGTGTATCAATTGGCTAAATCGGCATTGGCTTTATCGCAGCAGAGTTTAATCTTGTCGTGTCATCGCCTTGCGTTAACACCCAGCCAAGTAACCACTTTGTCAAATAGCCAGCTGATCGATAGCATTAAGGCCAACAAGTTTATGATTTTTTTTCAGCCTTTAGTCGCGCTAAACAGTGGTCATATTCTACAACATGAAGTATTAGTAAAAATAAGGGGGGCAGGGAATGACTTACTGCTTGCTAATTACGGCATTAGCCAGCTTCACAACAGCGAAGATGCGTTATTGTTTGATCAAGCGATTATCATGAAGTTAAAAACGCTGTTATTGACTGATCCAGCCTCGGCGGTGATCAGCATTAATTTACACCCTAAAAACTGGTTCAACGACGTATTTTGGCATTGGCTGCCGGCGCATGTAGGTAAGTTAACCGCTGCGCATAAATTGCAATTTGGTATTAATAAAGCAGACTTTTTTAACTACCAACAGCGTTTAACCGTGCCGCTGAGCATAATGAGCCAATTTAATTATCAAATAATTATAGATGATGTACAAAGCAGTGAACATATTTTACAGCTCGCGCACTACCCACAGGTGGCGGGAATAAAGCTAGCCTACGACTTAGTGCATGCGATTGCACGACGCCCTTTACAGCAACGGTATGTTAAAAAAATTGTCAATGCGGCTAATTTAGCCAATCTCGCGGTGTTTGCCAGCGGTGTAGAAACAGAGCAAGAGTTGCAGTTGTTAACCCGCTTAGGGGTAAATGCGGCGCAAGGGGGATACTTTTCACAACTATTGCCCGACTTTACACTCAGCTAGTTGATTAACGCCGTAACGGGTTAAATTACCTTTCGATACTTGAGGCCCGCTAAGCCCTGTAAGCCACCTGTGTGTAGCGCAATAATTTTGCTTCCCGGTGCAAAATAATCTTGAGCAATTAATTGCCATAATGCATACATCATTTTACCACTGTAAATTGGCTCTAAGGGTAAGTGGTGTTGAGTCGACATGTGCTGGCAAAATTGCCAAAGATCGGCAGAAAATTTGCCATAGCCGCCATCATGAAAATCGCATAGTAAGTGCCAATTACTTTGCTGCGCTGCTTTTGCACTCAATGCTGTTATATGCTCGCGTAGGTAATCGGCTTGCTTTAATACCGCAACTCCCAGCACCTGAGTGGACGCTGGACTGCCTTCGATTAACCCCGCTAATGTGCCGCCACTGCCAGTGGGGCAAATTAAATAGTCATGCTTGGGTAAGCTTTGTGCCAGCTCTGCACAGCCAGCTAAGGCAAATTGATTGGTGCCCCCTTCGGGTAAAATATAAGCGTTGGGAAAGCGCGCTTGTAACGCTGCGATGTAGTTTGCATTATCACGTTGTTGGTACTCAACTCGAGTGACGGGGTGCAATTGCATGCCGTATTGCTGTGCAAATTGCAGAGTCGGGTTATTAGCGTCTAAATGCGGGCCGCGAATAATGCCGTGGGTTTTTATATTAAAATAGTGGCCCGCTGCGGCGCAGGCATGAATATGGTTTGAAAACGCGCCGCCAAAAGTGAGTAATTCGGTTTTGTTGCGCGCTTTCATCTGTGCCAAATTATATTTAAGTTTACGCCATTTATTGCCGCTGATCAGTGGGTGCAGTAAATCATCGCGCTTAACCGTTAAAAATAGCTTTTTAGCGGTTAATAAATCGCACTTTATTGGCTGCAGTGGGCTATTTTCGTGTACGGTAAATGAGTTAGGCATTGTTTTTGTGATGTCGCGTGGCGGAATAGCTGTATTGTAACCTGTTGCTGCTCGTTTTGAGTATTGCGCCGCTAATTTTTCTGTTAACTGTGTATTTTAAGTAAATAATATCGCTCCTTGAGTTGTCAGTAGGGCTGTAGTGTACTTATATTACTGTTGCTTTGCTTAGTGAAAATATCGCAACTTGGCAGAGAAAACGCCACGAAACCTTGTTGCTTGATATAATTACGCCATTTTCAAGAAAATGATCCAGTTATTTACTGGCGTGAAACACGTGAATAGTTGTAAACTCAGATAATAATTGAACAAAGCTTGTGTTTTGTGCTGCAAGTACATAGCATAAGGCCTTTATTATAAAAAATAATAACGACCAAATAATTGCCGCTTTTTGGGACTAGAATATATGAGAATTGCCCCTTTATCTCTGTTAATTTCAGCAAGTTTGTTAGCTAGTAGTGCATTTGCACAAGATACTGCAACTGTAACTGGCCTTGAAGCAGAGATCAGTACAAAACAAACAGAATTTGATAGATCAACCACCATACTTGATAAACATTTAAAAGAAGAAAATCAACTGCAAACACAGTTGCAACTTCTGCGTTCACGGTCAACCGAGCTAGATAAAGAAAAAAACCAAGCGCTCGATGCGATGAACGAAATGTATCGTCGGTTAATTGATGATCCTACCCTTGATATATCAGCAGCTCAGTCGCGCTATCAAAAAGCGGTGGTTGATCACAAGCAAAACAAAGATGATATTTCTATGCAGTTGGCGGCAATTGCATCCCACCGTAAAGACATCGAACAAATTCGCGTGGCTAAGCACACCTTATTAAATACCCTTGAAAGCTTAAAAGAGCAGCTCACCACCGCGCGAGTAGAGCGTTTACGCAACGAATTTACCCGCGAAGGAACACTTGAGGTTAATCATACTATTAACTGTAAGCGTACTGAAACGTTGGCAGCGTGTGAGCAACGAGGGCAACAAATGGGACTGCAAAAAGCGACAAAACGCTTTGTAGACCAAATATTTGCTAACTTAACCGAAGAACGCCTGGTAGAGCCAAAACGTAATTTGGCGGGTGCGCAGGTGCAAATATTAACTAGCCATGTAGTCAGTAGTGCATTTAGCGGACAAGGCAATTATAACGTTAATTTAAGTGTTACTATGCGCGGCGAAGTAAATAGCAGCCGCTTATGTAATTTATTAAGCATAGATAACCGCTATTGTTCAGAGTACGGCACGCCACTGACGGCAAGCTATCAACCGGCTTACGGCACCACCTTTAGCGATAGTCAGTTAACATTCAGCAGTAATGCGGATAATAGCCCAGTTTCAAGCGCCATCAATCAGCAATCAGTGCGTAAATATTCAGCACCCGCTGCGGCAAATAACCGTTTAATAACCAATAACGATAATAACAAAACGGTAGAGTTGACACTTAGATCAAACGTGTATGATGATGAAGTGTTTATTGATGGGGTGAGCTTTGGTTCAACACGGTTAGTCACAAGTTTACCGCGTGGTGTACACAATGTTGAAATACGTAAATTAGGCTACAAACCTTACCAAGTACGAGTAAATTTAGATAAAGCACAAACAATTTACGCTAACTTAGTAAAAAAGCCTGAGTCGATTGCTGCACCGACATACACTCGTGAGCAACCAGAACAAACAACCCGTGCCATTACAGAAAACGTAAATGCGCTTAATACGAATCTTGAAACACCGGTGGTGGTTATTCCTGCTGGTAAATTTCGGATGGGGGATATTAGTGGTAACGGTTTAGCGAATGAGCGTCCTGTTACTGAAAAAGCCATCGCCAATTCTTTTGCTATGCAAAGTAAAGAAGTGACTGTGGGCGCATACGACGAATTTGTCACGAATACCGGTTATAAAACGCAAGCCGAACAAAATAAAGGCTGTGCCTATTATTTAAATGGCGAACCCATTTGGGATGTAAATTTAACGTGGCGCAACCCAGGCTATGAGCAAAACAATGATTTTCCTGCAGTGTGCTTAACCTACGGCGACGCTAAAGCCTACGCCGAGTGGCTGTCAGGGCAAACCGGTCAACAGTTTCGTTTACCAAGTGAAGTTGAGTGGGAATACGCTGCGCGCGCCGGCAGTGAAACAGAATACCCTTGGGGTAATGACATTGGTAAAAACTTAGCAAACTGTGGTTGGTGTGGTAGCGAGTGGTCAAACAACAGCGCGGCACCGGTAGGATCATTTTCTCCTAATGCATTTGGTTTGTACGATACCGTAGGCAATGTGTGGGAATGGACCAGTAAAAAGGCCGGCGAGTCTGATGTCGCTGTGCGCGGTGGGGCATGGAATTTTGCACCGAGCTTAGCGCGCGCCTCAACGCGATTAATTTTAGCGCCCGATTTTAGGTCTAATTACATTGGTTTTCGCTTAGTCCGCGAACGATAATATTTAATTAGGAAGCAATGCTTCCTTTTTTAACCCGATTACAAAGGCAGCTGTGCTTAATTACTCACATACCATGTAAGTGATAGAGTGAAAGCAGCTTAAATAAGAACGAATTTTCAAAGGTCATCCAGCCTCATGTTTAAAAAACTCCGTGGTATTTTTTCAAACGATCTATCGATCGACTTGGGTACAGCCAATACCCTCATTTATGTAAAAGAAGAAGGTATTGTATTAAACGAACCTTCAGTGGTTGCTATTCGTCAAGAACGTGCTGGCGGACCTAAAAGTGTTGCCTCGGTAGGCACCGAAGCAAAGCAAATGTTAGGCCGTACACCGGGTAATATTAAAGCGATCCGCCCAATGAAAGACGGGGTGATTGCAGACTTTTACGTGACCGAAAAAATGCTGCAGCACTTTATCAAACAAGTGCACAACAATAACTTTATGCGTCCGAGCCCCCGCGTGCTGATTTGTGTCCCATGTGGTGCCACGCAAGTAGAGAAGCGTGCCATTCGTGAGTCTGCTATGGGCGCGGGTGCCCGTGAAGTGTATTTAATTGAAGAGCCGATGGCGGCAGCCATTGGTGCCGGTTTACCTGTGTCTGAAGCAACTGGCTCAATGGTAGTTGATATTGGTGGTGGCACCACTGAAGTGGCAATAATTTCATTAAATGGTGTGGTGTATTCATCGTCAGTGCGTATTGGTGGCGATAAATTTGACGAAGCAATTATTAACTATGTGCGTCGTAACTTTGGCAGCTTAATTGGCGAAGCCACGGCTGAAAACATTAAACACCAAATCGGTTCCGCGTTTAAAACCGATGAGCCAATAGAAATTGAAGTGCGTGGCCGCAACTTAGCCGAAGGCGTGCCGCGTTCATTTATACTCAACTCACACGAAATATTAGAAGCACTCCAAGAGCCGTTAATGGGTATTGTGAGCGCAGTGATGGTTGCCCTTGAGCAGTCGCCACCGGAGCTTGCGTCTGATATATCAGCCCACGGCATGGTATTAACCGGCGGTGGTGCATTACTAAAAGATTTAGACCGCTTGCTAATGGAAGAAACCGGTATTCCCGTTGTGGTTGCCGATGATCCATTGACTTGTGTCGCACGTGGGGGCGGTAAAGCGCTTGAAATGATTGATGTGCATGGCGGTGACGTTTTTAGTTACGACTAATGAAATCAATGTTTGGGCATACGATCTCTTTGCAACTGCGACTTTTTGTCGCAGTGCTTTTGAGTGTCATACTGATTATTGGCGACAAATACACGCAAGGCGGCACCACAGTTCGCACCAGTTTAAATACCTTAGTGAGCCCATTGATTTATGTGGCAAACTTACCCTATGAGCTGTTTAGCCTAGGGGCCAAAAGTTTACACACCCGCGAGCAATTACTCACTGAAAATGAAGCGCTGAAAAAAAAGCAAATGCTGCAAAGTGAGCAATTACAGCAGTATCAATTTCTAGCCAGAGAAAATCAAAAGTTACGTGCTTTATTAGGCTCATCGGCAAAACACCCCAATCGTAAAATAATTGCGCAAGTACTTTCGGTGCATTCCAACCCGTATAGTCATCAAGTGGTTATTAATCGCGGCACCACCAATGGCCTTAGCGAAGGCCAAGCGGTGATAGATGATATGGGAGTGGTAGGGCAGTTAACTAAAGTGGGCTCTACTACGTCGCGGGTGTTGTTAATGACCGACACCACACATGCGACACCGGTACGCATTTTACGTAACGATGTACGCACTGTGGTTGAGGGTATAGGTAAAATTAATGTGGTTAAGCTCTCCCACGTACCCCATAGCTTAGATGTGCGGATTGGCGATGTGTTAGTGACTTCAGGGCTTGGTGGCACGTTCCCTGAAGGTTACCCGGTGGCGGTGGTTACCGAAATTAACCGCGATGAAGGGCAACCGTTTGCGCAAGTTTATGCCGAGCCGATAGCGCAACTCGATAGGATCCGCTTACTCGTGGTGTTGTGGCGCAACCAACAGGAGCAGATAAGCGATGATTAACCGCTCTTCTTTGCTTATTGCACTGAGCATTTTTTTTGCTCTCGTAATGGCGTTAATGCCATTACCTTTTTCGTTTGAACCGTTTCGTCCCGACTGGGTATTACTGGTACTGATGTATTGGTCGCTGGCTGTGCCCCATAAGTTAAATATAGGCAGTGCCTGGGTGGTCGGGTTACTGATAGATCTAGCCAGTGGTTCGCCACTGGGAGTAAACTCACTGACCTACTCAATATGTATTTTTGTAACAGCGAGTAACTTTCAAAAAATTCGTAACTTTTCGCTTTGGCAACAAAGCTTGTTAATCGGTTTGTTTTTAACCCTCTACCACTTAATGCAGTTTTGGCTGAATCACTTTTTATTGAGTGTCTATTTTAGCCCCCACTACTTATGGCCAGTATTAACCGGTATGTTGAGTTGGGTTTGGGTGTTTTTATTATTACGTAAATATCGTAGACACTTTAGGATCAGATAAATGACCAGCGCAGTATATTTGGCATCTGCCTCTCCTCGCCGCAAAGAGCTGTTAACGCAATTAGGCATCGAATTTACTCAGTTTAGTGTCGATGCTGATGAGCGCCAGCTTGCCAGTGAGTTACCCCGCGACTACGTAGAACGTCTAGCACGCTTGAAAGCCAGCTCAGGGGTTGCGCTGGGCTATACCGATCGCCCAGTGTTGGGCAGTGATACCGTGGTGGTTATTGATAATCAATGCTTAGGCAAGCCTCGTGATAAAGCCGATTTTACCGACACCTTGCAACGTTTATCGGGGCGCACACACCAAGTATTAACCGCCATTGCTTTTGCTAGTGAAGATAAAGTGTTGAGTTGCATAGTCACAACCGATGTGACCTTTAAGCGCTTAACGGATGATGAAATAAATGCTTACTGGCAAAGTGGCGAACCGCACGATAAAGCAGGCGGGTATGGTATTCAAGGCTTAGGTGGACGCTTTGTTAGCCATATTTCGGGTAGCTATTTTGCCGTAGTAGGCTTACCTTTATATGAGACAGAACAATTATTACACAGCTTCTTAAGAGGGTAACATGAGTATCGAATTACTAATTAATGTCACGCCAAGTGAAAGCCGTGTCGCCCTAATTGAAAACGGTGTGTTGCAAGAAATACAACTGGAACGCATTGGTAACTTAGGTATTGTTGGCAATATTTATTTGGGAAAAATTAGTCGCGTGCTGCCCGGCATGCAAGCGGCTTTTGTCGATATTGGCTTAGATAAAGCGGCCTTTTTGCATGCTTCTGACATTGTTAATAGTGCTTCACTGGTTGAAGGCGTTGACGACACACCGATTAAAAAAGTACAAGATATTAGAGAGTTAGTACGTCAAGGCCAGTATATTATGGTGCAAGTGGTGAAAGATCCACTGGGCAGTAAAGGTGCTCGCTTAACCACAGATATCACCATCCCTTCGCGCTATTTAGTGTTTATGCCCGATGCCAGCCATGTTGGCGTCAGTCAGCGTATAGAAACGGAAGAAGAGCGTGCTCGGCTGAAAAAAATAGTGGCCGAATATAGCGATGAAAACGGCAGTTTTATCGTTCGTACCGCCGCCGAAGGTGCCAGTGAAGCTGAACTACGACACGATGCGGCATTTTTACAGAAACTCTGGCAAAAAGTGGTATCACGACGTAGAAAAACCAGTAAGGCTAGTATTTTACACGAAGACTTAACGCTTGCGTTTAGAACGCTACGCGACTACGTGGGCGAAGATATGGAGCGCATTAGGGTAGACTCTAAGCTAACCTATCAAGAACTAAAAAAGTTTACCGAAGAATTTGTGCCGTTACTGACCCCAGTGTTGGAGTATTACCCCGGGGAGCGTCCTATTTTTGACTTGTTTGATGTTGAAAACGAAATTCAAAAAGCGCTACATCGCAAAGTGACCCTTAAGTCGGGCGGTTATTTAATCATAGATCAAACCGAAGCGATGACCACGGTTGATGTGAATACCGGCGCGTTTGTCGGCCACCGTAATTTAGAAGAAACCATTTTTAATACCAATGTCGAGGCTACCTCTGCAATTGCGCGTCAGCTTAGGTTACGCAACTTGGGCGGCATTATTATTATCGACTTTATCGATATGGTGAGTGACGATCATAAACGTCGCGTAATGCATTCATTAGAGTCGGCGCTGGCGAAAGATCGCGCCAAAGCGAATATTAATGGCTTATCGGCACTGGGGTTAGTGGAAATGACCCGTAAGCGCACCCGTGAAAGTTTAGAGCATATTTTATGTGATGTGTGCCCCGCCTGCTCAGGACGAGGTTCACAAAAAACAGTGGAAACCGTGTGTTACGAAATCCTGCGTGAAATCGTGCGGGTCAATCGTGCGTATGATGCTGATAAATTTGTGGTTTATGCGGCGCCCGCAGTAAGCGAAGCGTTGTTAAATGACGAGTACCACAACTTAGCCGAGTTGGAGTTATTTATTGGCAAGCAAGTCAATATTCAAACCGAGAGTCTCTACAGCCAAGAACAGTTTGATGTGGTAATGATGTAATGAAAGCCAAGGCGGTGTGTTTTTATTGTTTCAGAAAATTATGGCAACTCAGCGCCATAATTTTAGTGTTACTGGCCGTCATTGTTTCCATTTTAAAATACACTTTACCCTACGCCAACGACTATAAAACCGACATCGAAGATTACCTGCATACTCAGTTTGATATTAGCCTATCAATCGGCTCTATTTCAGCTAGTTGGCAAGGTAGTGGCCCCGCTTTAGTGCTTGAAGAACTCTCATTTAAAGACAATCAAACCGCGCCGATATCACTCACTATTGCTAAAACAAGCTTAGAGCTTAACTTGTGGGAAAGCGTAAAAACCTTACAGTTAAAGTCGAACTACTTTGTGATTAATGGCTTTCATACCACGGTTAATGTCGCTAACTTGTTTACCAGTAACGAAGGCGAAGTGTCGTTTGAGCAAAAAGAGCTAATAGAAGAGTTATTTTTAGGCGAAACCGGCCACTTTGCGATAGAAAACTCCAGTATTAACTTTATCTTAGAAGATGGTAAAGAGCGCAAGCTGCTGCTAGAAAATATTGTCTGGCAAAATCAAAATAAACAGCATTTAGGCAGTGGCAGCTTAGCATTGCCGGGCATATCGGTAGGCAATTTTGACGCGCGCATTGCCTTAAAAGGCGAAACCTTAGAGCAAATGGCGGGCGATATTTATGTGCACGCGAACAAAGTCGATGTTGCTAATTGGTTAGCACAATACATTAACACCGAAAAACAACAGCTGCAGAGCGATATCAATTTACAGGCTTGGTTACAGCTCGATAAAGGGCTGGTTAGCGATGTGAAGGTGCAGTGGCTGCCAAGCTTTGTGCATTGGCAATTAGCCGATGAAAAACAGCAACTCAGCTTAAGCGAAGGGGGCTTTCATTTGTACCCCGAGCAAAATAGTTGGCATTTAAAAAGTACTGGCTTGGCATTTACCAGTAATCAGCAAGCATGGCCCAGTTTAGAGTTTGAAGCCGTATTAGGTAAACAAAATAAAATATGGTTACAGCAATTTGATTTTGCCTTGCTGAGCGATTTAGCCGAGCTGACCAATTTTGCCGATTTACAACCTTTTTTGATTCGTCAGCCGCGCGGGCAAATAGACCAGGCTTATTTGGCATTTAACCATCAGCACGATTGGCAATTGTGGTTTGAGGCCAACGACATTGGCTGGCAAGAGCACAATGGCATACCGGCAGCACAAGGGTTACGCGTGAGCGGTTTGCTTAATCAGCAATATGGCAAACTGACGCTCTTTGGTGAAAATAATCATTTAATTACCGGTGAAAGCTTTAGTCACGACATCGCCTATGCACAATTAAATGTGGTGCTCGACTTAGCGAAACGCGGTGATGATTGGCATATTAGCAGCGATAATATTTGGCTTGATAATGATGAAGTGACTTTAGCCGCTGAAATGCAGTTAAGCTTAACAGAGACTCCACGGTTAGACTTATACGCCGAAGCATTTGCAGCCGATGCCAGTATTGCGGGTCATTACTTTCCGCTGCAAGCCATGAGCCCGGCATTGGTGAGCTACCTAAATGGTGCAATAAAAGCGGGAGAAGTCAGCAAAGCCCAAGTGTTATTTTCGGGTCCTCTGGCTGGATTTCCCTTTACCGATGGTAGCGGGCAATTTGATGTGTTAGCACAAATTGATAACGCCACATTTGCTTTTGATCCCGATTGGCCAGCAGTCACCAACGCCAGCGCGCAGTTACATTTCGCTAATCAGCGCATGGATATTTACAGCCAGCAAGGCAGTTTGGTTAACCTGGAGGTTGGCAATAGTGTGCGAGTTAGCATAGATGACTTGCTGCACAGCGATGAAATAATCGTAAAAATAGATAAACGTGCAGAGCTGAGCAAAATGCAGGCATTTTTTGCCGCTACGCCACTGGCCAGTCCCTTAGCCGAGGTGTTTGATATTGTCCGCGGTAAAGGCCATGCCACGGCAGATATTGAACTGTTAATTGGTGATAAGTTTGCCAATGGCGCAACCGTGAAAGGGAAGGTTCAGTTAGCGGATCAATCGTTATATATCACGACTCCAGGTATTGAGCTGAATAATTTACAAGGTGAACTGCAGTTTGAAAATGAGCAGATCAGCTTAAAAAATGCAACCGCTACCTGGCTGGGCATGCCGCTTAAAATTAACTACCACAGCAACAGTAATGAGCCCGATTACCGCGCCAACATAGACATTGCAGCGCAACTCAATGCCGATACGCTAATTAACCATGGCCAAGGCATTTTAAAAAATTACCTCACGGGGCAAAGTGAATTAGCCCTTGGCTTAGTGCTTAATTTTACCGAACAGGGATTTAATTATCGCGCGCAGCTTACATCACCGTTAACAGGGATAAAGAGCACCTTGCCAGGGCGTTACGCCAAAAAAAGCGAGCAAACTTGGCCACTCAACGCGGTGATACAAGGCGATAATATCTCTAACTTGATCACCGCTAATATTAATCAGTTATTTTACTTCAATGGCATTTTAGACAATAGCAAAGCGCAATTGAGTAACGCCCATTTTGTGATTGGTAAAAATGATCTGGGGCTAAATAAAAAAGATCTCGCGGTCAGTATCAATTTAACACAGACAGAACTGTTACCTTGGTTAGAGCTGATTGAGCAAATCATTCAAGTCGCCAAGCAACAGCCCGCTGACACAGCACCCAGTGTGATGCCGCCGTTGCACCAAGTGGTGGCGAATATAGAGCAGTTGCACGTCAGCGATATTGAGTTTAATGACGTTGAAATGCGTTTAGCGCCACAATTAGATGATTTATATATCAAATTAAATGCCAAAGAATTACGCGCAGGGGTGTTTATTCCCCGCTCACAAGTTAGCCAGCCCATTCGTATTGATAGCGATTATTTACGCATTAACTTTAGCGCGCCCAGTGGGCCTAGCGAGAATAACCGCACCACGGCAGCGGATCTTACTTGGCTGACCAAGTTACCCGCCATCGAGTTTGAGTGCGCCGACTGTAAAGTAAGCAGTTACCAACTTGATAAAGTGAGTGCCTCGCTTTTAGGTGATGGGCAACGGTTATTGATCTCAGAGTTGGTGGTTGATAAAAACCAGCATATTTTACGCACTAAGGGGCAATGGCAAGAAGGCCTAACGCAGCTCAGCGGCGAGCTTAACAGCGAGGATATTGGCGCTTTAT
>NZ_JBFJHD010000003.1:0-58307 GCF_041613455.1 Pseudoalteromonas sp.
GCGCCACCACGTTGCAAACGAATAGTTACCATACCGTCCTCTATAAAGATTGACTGTTTTCATTAATAAGATTTACTCCCCAGAATGGGGAGCTGGGGAATTGTACGAGTTTTTAGCAACAATGCAAGTAAGAAGTGATGCAAAAAGTTAGTTTAGTAGGTAAAATCGTGATCTCAGCGTTGAAAGGTTACTTACAGCGACAAGTACGCATAATTTATTCAACGAAAAAGGAGCGTTTTGCTCCTTTTTGTAACTTTTGCTTCACTTTAAAAGTTAAAACTTAGGTGGACCACCGCCCATCATACCAGGTGGTAGCATCCCTTTCATGCCGCGCATCATCTTGGTCATGCCGCCTTTACCTTTCATTTTTTTCATCATTTTTTGCATTTGGGTAAATTGCTTAAGCAACTTATTGATTTCTTGAACTTGAGTACCCGAACCTGCGGCAATACGCTTTTTGCGTGAGCCTTTAATGATTTCTGGACGCGCACGCTCTTGTTTGGTCATGGAGCTGATAATGGCTTCCATTTGAATAAAGGTTTTATCCCCCATCTGACCTTTAACTGCATCCGGTAAATTAGCCATCCCCGGCAGTTTATCCAGCATCGACATCATGCCACCCATGTTTTTCATTTGCTTAAGCTGATCAGCAAAATCATCTAGGGTAAAGCCGCTGCCTTTAAATACTTTTTCGGCCACTTTGGCGGCTTTTTCTTTATCTACTTTCATTTCGACTTCTTCGATTAATGAAAGTACATCGCCCATACCTAAAATACGTGACGCTATGCGGTCTGGGTGGAACGGTTCAAGTGCATCGGTACGCTCACCCACACCCATAAATTTAATGGGTTTGCCGGTAATATGACGAATAGATAACGCCGCACCACCGCGTGCGTCACCATCTGTTTTGGTTAGAATAACACCGGTCAGCGGCAATGCTTCATCAAACGCTTTTGCTGTATTAGCCGCATCTTGACCTGTCATTGCATCAACCACAAACAGCGTTTCAATTGGGTTAATAGCGCTATGTAACGCCTTTATTTCATCCATCATGTCGTTATCAACGTGCAAACGACCTGCGGTATCTACCAGTACCACATCGATAAATTTCTTTTTCGCATGCGAAATCGCCGCAGTAGCAATATCGACCGGCTGTTGTGAAATGTCACTAGGGAAAAACTCAACATCCACTTCTGTTGCTAGGGTTTCTAACTGTTTAATCGCCGCAGGGCGATAAACATCGGCACTCACTACCAGCACAGACTTTTTCTTGCGCTCTTTTAAAAACTTAGCCAATTTACCCACACTGGTGGTTTTACCCGCACCTTGCAGACCCGCCATCATTACCACTGCTGGCGGTTGGGCGTTAAGGCTTAGCTCTTCGTTGGCTTCACCCATGGCTTTTTCAAGTTCTTCGCGCACTATTTTTACAAACACTTGGCCTGGGCTTAAGCTTTTGGTGACTTCAACACCTACCGCACGCTCTTTAACTTGTTTTACAAACTCGCGAACAACCGGCAAGGCCACATCGGCTTCTAAAAACGCCATGCGTACTTCGCGCAGAGTGTCTTTAATATTATCTTCAGTTAGGCGGCCACGGCCACTGATGTTTTTTAAGGTTTTACCTAATCGTTCTTGGAGATTCTCAAACATGTCACGGTTCCGATAAGACGTTTATACCAATTTAATTAACATCGCTTTAAATAACACACTTTATTAATGGAATTGATACTATTAAATTTCAATTAAAAACAGTATACCGTAAATGGTGCCGCACAATACAGTGTTCAAGTGCAGCTTATTGAGTTTCTTTTTTTAGGTCTATGCATTTGCTTTGCTATAAAATACAATGGCTCAATAACACTCATGAATTTTTTGACTTAAATTAAGTGACCAAAGCACCATGCTGATTATTAGCTTAACTATTATTGCCAGTTTATTTTATGTGTTAGCAACCTCTCACGTGCTATCACGGTTGTTTCATAAACAAGGACCGAGCCAAAAACTCACTATTATATTAAGCACCGTGGCTATTTTGGCGCATATGCTGCTGTTAGTTAACTCGGTGTTTCGCGCCGACGGGCAAGACTTAAGCATCGTTAATGTGGCGCTATTAACCTGCTGGGTCATTGTGGTATCTGTCACTACCGTGTCGTTAAAGTTTCCCGCCACACTGCTGTTACCCGTTGTCTATGGTTTTGCTGCATTACTCACTCTTGCCAGTTTGTTTATTCCCCACCATATATTACTGCAAAGTATTAATATCAATGTTGGCTTAGTCACCCATATTTCATTATCTTTATTAGCCTATTGTATTTTAATCATTGCGACCTTATATGGTGTACAGTTTTACTTTATTGATAAGCGCTTAAAACGCAAAGATTTAGCCATAGTACATAGCCACTTACCGCCATTAATGGTAGTTGAGCGTCAACTATATCAACTGCTTAATTTAGGCACTACGCTACTGACAGTGGCACTGATATCTGGCTTTGTGTTTCTTGATGGCATGTTTGCCAGTGAATTTATCCATAAAACAATTTTATCATTGCTGGCTTGGATTATTTTTACTGTGATTGCTGTGGGCCATGTAAAGCAAGGCTGGCGTGGAAAACCAGTAGTTATTGGTATCATGATTGCTGCCTTTATTCTTACGCTGGCTTATTTTGGCAGCCGCTTTATTCAAGAAGTCATTCTAAATAAATTTTAACTTGACTCTAGTTACTCACTCTAGCCTAATACACGCTAGTTAATAATAAAAGGATCCATCGTTGGACGCCATATCGACAAGTACCTTGTTTATCATTTTAGCTTTACTGGTGCTTTTTTCTGCCTACTTTTCCGGCTCAGAAACCGGGATCATGTCAATCAATCGTATACGCCTGCGCCATCTCGCAAAAGAGAACCATCGCGCGGCTAAACGTGTCAGTAAATTACTTAGTCGTCCAGACAGGCTCATAGGGTTAATTTTAATCGGCAATAACTTAGTTAATATTGCCGCCGCGCAAGTGGCTACAATTATTGGTATTCGCTTATACGGCGATTTAGGTATTGCGGTGGCCACCGGTGTGCTCACTTTAGTGGTACTTATTTTTGCCGAAGTCACGCCGAAAACGCTGGCCGCGCTGTACCCTGAAAAAGTGGCGTTTCCCAGCTCAGTGATCCTCAAAGGGCTACTAAAAATAATGTTCCCTCTGGTGGTGGTTATTAACTGGCTGACCAACGGGATTTTACGCTTATTTGGTATCAGTGCGGCAGAAATAGATGAGCACAGCATCAGTAAGGAAGAGCTAAAATCGGTGTTAAATGAGTCGGGGGCACTGATACCTGCCCGCCACCAAAGCATGCTGACCTCTATTTTAGAATTAGAGCAAGTTACGGTGGAAGATATTATGATCCCCCGCAATGAAATTGTGGCAATAGATATCAACGACGACTGGAAGCTTATTAGCCGTCAGCTTACGCATGCGCAACACACGCGCGTTTTATTGTATCGCGACAACATAGATGACGCAGTGGGTTTTATTCACTCCCGTGACGCCTTACGGCTGTTAACTAAAGAGCAATTTGATAAGCCTTCACTGTTACGTGCGGTACGTGAAATTTACTTTATTCCCGAAGGCACCTCACTTAATACCCAGTTATTAAAGTTTCAGCAATCTAAAGAGCGTATAGGTTTAGTGGTTGATGAGTACGGTGATATTCAAGGCTTAGTGACCCTAGAAGATATTCTTGAAGAGGTGGTGGGGGATTTTACCACCACACAAACACGCACTCCCAGCGAAGAAGTAACCACACAAAGTGATGGCTCTGTGGTAGTGGATGGCGGAGCTAACGTGCGCGACTTAAATAAAGAAATGGGCTGGGAGTTTCCACTCGACGGCCCGAAAACGCTCAGTGGTTTAATCGTGGAATACCTAGAAAACATTCCTGATGCCAACCTCAGTCTGCGTATTGCGGGTTACCCTATTGAAGTACTCGAAGTAAAAGAAAACATGATCAAGCTGGTAAAAATACAGCCAAATAAAAGAAAGAAATAACGTAAAAAGGAGCCTATGGCTCCTTTTTTAATACCTTTAACTAACCGAAAATCAATCGTTGCAGCCAGCCTTTATTCAAGTCTGCTTCACAACGCTTTAACTGCGCTCCATAACGACTCGCACGGTGTTTTACTTTATTAGCCACACTCATAAGCCACTTTTTCTTTTTATAAGTGCCGCGTTTATAGCCACCCCAACCTTCGTGATAGTTAAGGTATTGTCCATAGGCATCCCATTTAGAAACACCGTTTATTTTATGGGTTTTATACACAAACCAGCCCATAAAATCGATAGCGTCATCGAAATCATCTCGGTCTGCGCCACTGTTATTACTTTCGCGAATATAGTCAGACCAGGTCATGGTTTTAGCTTGTGAGTAGCCATACGCCGAGCTGGCTCTGCCTGTGGGTATTATCCATAAAAAGTATTCCATTGGCGGCGCAGCATCGTGCTTAAACGAGCTTTCTTGGTACATCATACTCATCAGTACATGCTTGGGTGCGCCCCACTTCTGTTGCGCATCTTTGGCGCCAAAGTACCAACTTCTTTTTTCTTCAAAAATTTTACAAATATCGTTAGGTTGCTTTGGCGGAGCGGTCGCACAGCCGGCTAAACTAAGCGCTAAAGATAAAATAACTATATTATGTTTCATTTTTGAGTATCTCACTGAGTTTTGCAGCGCCTTGACTTTAAAGTAACAAGTGCTGCCGTTTCAGCAGCATTTCATTCTAAAAAATAATGACGCAGCGACTTAGGCTGCGTATTGTATTTACTTGTTATCACTTAGCCTTAAAGTACTCATTTAAAAATGCCGTAAACGACACTGAGTCACTTTGTTCAATCGCTAATTGCGCGGCATTAGATTGCGCTACCTGCTGCTCTAACCATGGCTTAGAAAACACTTGATAGTCACAAGTTTGATGATTTTGCTTATATTTATTCGCCAGTGCCAACGCATAATGACCATTATCTAAACCCGAAGCCTCTAATTCGCTAACATACCGTCCCGAATAAGTAAGTTCAGGCTGCTTGATCCAATCAGCCATGCGAGCAATGGTTGCGCTGTAGTAACTCACGTCATAGGCGCTGTCCATGTAACGTGCTACGTCGCTTAACTGCGCAAAAATTTCTTCGCCCCATGCTTGCAGCGGGCGGGCTTGATCATAATAATTAAGCATTAGATCTTTTTCTCGGCCGTTATTCACCACAGTATCAAGGTTTGCAGTACTGCGCATTTGCTCATCCCACCCCATGGGGGCTGAGTCTTTAAGCAAACAGTAAGTTAAAAACACGTCTAAAAAGTGGAATTGCTCTTCATCTATGCCCACTTCACTAAATGGATTTACATCTAGCGCACGAATTTCAACATACTCAATGCCAGCTCGAAGCAATGCATCGGTTGGGGTTTCACCATTTTTAGCGTTACGTTTCGGACGTATCGGTGAATAAAATTCGTTTTCTATTTGCAGGACATTTTTATTTAACTGCTTAGGCTGCTCGCTGGTGTAGTCGTCTATTCCACCATACAGCTCTGAAGGGGTGTGGATGGCTTTTTTCAAACCGGCCACATATTCATCTAACGAGTTATACATTACCCGTAACGACGATTGTGCGCTGTTAGTGTAGCCTAAGTTACCTAAGCGCAGCGCCGTGCCTACTGCTAAATATAGCGTGCCTTTACCAAGCTTTTTAAACGGTAAGTCTGTTTTTCGCCCTTGTAAAAACGAGCTACATAACGCCGGCGACGCACCAAATAGATAACTGATCAGCCATAACTCACGTTTAAAATTACGAATAAGGCCTAAATAACCTGCCGATATAAAATCGCTTAAGCTAAGTTCACTGCCCGATAAACTGTGTAATGACTGCCATAGCGTGTCTGGAAACGAAATATTAAAATGCACACCCGCAATCGCTTGCATCATACTACCATAACGGTTTTTTAGCCCTTCACGGTATAAGGTTTTCATTTGCCCTACATTAGAGGTACCAAACTGCGCCAGCACTATGTCATCTTGATGTTCAATAAAGCACGGCATACTAATTGGCCAGAGCAGTTCGTCACCCATTTTTTCTAGGGTAAACTTTTGTAAGTCTTTTAATTGCTTTAGGGTTTGCGTTGACGACTCACTCACCGGAGTAATAAACTCAAGTAATGATTCAGAAAAGTCGGTGGTTATATGTCCATTGGTAAGCGCACTGCCTACACCCGCTGGGTGCGGTTGTTTAGAAATAGCACCATTACCTTTAATACGGAGTGACTCGCGCTCAATACCACGTTTAATCCCTTTAATTGCAAATTTATGTTGCGTAGCAGATAGCGCTTCTAGCGTGCTGGTTAGATCATGTGTTGCCAAAAATACTTCCTCGAGCCAAGTGGCTTAATCATAGGGTTATGGGGGCTAATTACCTATACTCAAGATTAACTACTAAAAAACTAAATTATATCTTTTTTGCAGTGTATCTTCTTTGCTTTTAACAGGCTTAATATAACCGCACATAAACAATAATCTTGCCATTGCTAAGCACAATATACAATTGCTTTCCCATTTTTATTTAACCGTAACAGCAAATTAACCTTTACCGCCCCACTTGCTAAAATTTATTAAACATAATCACTGCAACTTTGATTGAGATCATAGAAAGTACAACGAATAGATTTAGCATAGCTTTATTTCAACGCACTCAGGATATTATCTATTTATCGACAACGCCCCTAATTTAGGTGATGAATAATTACTATGCCTAGCGATCAAAACATAATAAATGAACAAGTAAATTTTGCTGACTCTCAACAACTGGTATCCACAACCGATCTGCGTGGGGTGATCACCTATGCTAACCCTGAGTTTTGCAATATTGCCGGCTACAGTATTGATGAACTGGTAGGGAAAAACCACAGTATTGTCCGTCATCCGCAGATGCCAGCCGCGGCATTTAAAGAAATGTGGCATACCTTAAAGCAAGGTCACTCTTGGCGCGGTGCGGTTAAAAACCGCTGTAAAGACGGACGTTTTTATTGGGTCGATGCCTTTGTTACACCTATCTTTGAACATGGCCAATTGGTGGGTTACCAGTCGGTAAGAACCAAGTTAAGTGCCTCATTACAAGCACGAGCAGAAGCACTTTATAAACAGCTCAATGGGAATAAATCGCAATTTAATTGGCGTGAACAAAGCCACTTAAGACAAAGCATCACTATTACTGTATTACTGCTGTGGCTGGGATTTAGTGCTTTATGGGCCTCTGTAGCGATGGCGTTAATTAATTTAGTTGCCTGCTTACTGGTGATTAGCTTGCAATATGACGAGTTGTGGCTCACCCCAAAGCGGTTGCAGCAACAAAAACGACAAAGCGATTCTATCTCACGCTATATTTTTAGTGGCCGTCACCCACACAGTATTAGTGACTACCGCGAGCAAATGCTCAATGCCAAACTGCGCACTGTGCTTGGTCGCGTTAAGGACGCGACCGTAAGTTTTAATAGTATCGCGCTCAATTTAGATAAACAGTCAACACTCACAGAGCAAGGTATTGCATCGCAAAGCGCGCAGCTTGAACAGATTGCTTCTGCTATGGCGCAAATGAGTGCAACGATTGGCGATATATCGAGTAACACCTTTAATACCGCCGATAAAGTCAGTATTACTTATCAAAGCTGCTCCGATATCAAAGCACATATCGCCGATAACAACCTGATGGTTTCAGACTTAGCGATACAGGTAGAGCAAGCCGCCACCACAGCGAATAACCTCGCCTCAGAGGCCGATAAAATTGGCCAGGTAATGGGCGAAATTGAAGGTATAGCCGAACAAACTAATTTACTGGCACTTAATGCGGCCATTGAGGCAGCCAGAGCCGGTGAGCATGGCCGTGGCTTTGCGGTCGTGGCTGATGAAGTACGTGCCCTGTCGTCTAGAACGCAAAAAGCCACGGCACAAATTTACGGCTCTATAAAAGACATTCAAGACACCTTGTTTAACTGGTCACAAATAATGCAACACACCAAACAGCAAGCGGATAATTGCGTTAATACCACCACACACACACAGCACGAGCTGGATAGTATTTTTACGCAAATTAGCGAAATAACGCAACTGGCAAGCGGAATTTCAACAGCAGCAGAGCAGCAACAAGTGGTCAGCCAGGATATTAGCCGCAACGTAGCGCGCATTAAAGATTTAGGCGATGATAATTTAGCGCTAAGCTTTAATGTCGCTAAAGAGGCCGCTGAGCTGGTGGATGGCTCACGAAAAGTGAACGACTTACTCCTTACTTTTAAAATTTAACGCGTGTTTACAGATAGCAAAAAGCCGCTTTCATAGCGGCTTTTTTGGGTTGTTATGTAAAGCGTGTTTAACGGCTAGTAAATACGAGCCCTTCTTCAGCATCATCAATGACAATCACATTGCCCGGCAAATAATCACCGTTAAGCAGTTGCTGTGCCAATGGGTTTTCAATGGTTTGTTGAATAGCCCGCTTGAGTGGTCGCGCGCCATAAACCGGATCAAAGCCGCTTGCTGCAATGCGCTGTAACGCTGCATCGGTTAGCTCAAGCGCATAACCCATTTCGGTTAATCGTTCGCGCAGTTTACTTAACTGAATATCGGCAATTTCTTTAATATGCTCATTCGCTAGCGGATGGAACACCACAGTTTCATCGATACGGTTAATAAACTCGGGTCTAAACTGGTTAACCAATACTCCCATCACTTTTTCTTTCAAGGTGGCGTAATCGTTATTACCGGCTTGCTCTTGAATGATATCTGAGCCAAGGTTCGAGGTCATAATGATCACGGTATTTTTAAAGTCAACCGTACGTCCATGGCCATCGGTTAAGCGGCCGTCATCTAACACTTGCAACAAAATATTAAACACATCTGGGTGCGCTTTTTCTATTTCGTCTAATAAAATAACCGAATAAGGCTTACGGCGCACTGCCTCGGTTAAATAGCCCCCCTCTTCGTAGCCAACATAGCCCGGCGGTGCACCGACTAAACGAGCCACCGAATGTTTTTCCATAAACTCAGACATATCAATACGTACCATGGCACTTTCGGTGTCAAACATATAACCGGCCAAGGCTTTGGTAAGCTCTGTTTTACCCACCCCAGTCGGGCCTAAAAACAAGAATGACCCAATCGGACGGTTAGGATCGGCAAGCCCCGCACGCGAACGACGAATCGCATTGGCAACCGCCACCACAGCCTCATCTTGGCCGATCACTTTTTCATGCAGTTTTTCTTCCATTTGCAGTAACTTTTCACGCTCACCTTGCAGCATTCGCGACACCGGAATACCGGTCCAACGCGACAGTATTTCTGCTATTTCATCTTCGCCTACTTGATTTTTTAACAAGGTCATTTCTTGCATTTCAGCTTGTGAGGCTAAATCAAGTTTGCGCTCCAGCTCAGGAATACGGCCATATTGCAGCTCAGACATACGTTGTAAATCACTGGCACGGCGGGCAACCTCTAAATCGAGGCGTGCTTGCTCAAGCTCGGCTTTAATTACTTGCGTCCCCTGTAACGACGCCTTTTCTGCACTCCAAATTTCATCCAGTTCATTGTATTGCTGTTGCAACTCAGTGATCAGCGCCTGCATTTCAGTACGGCGCTTATGACTGGCCTCGTCTTTTTCTTTCGCCAAAGCATTATCTTCTAGCTTTAACTGAATAATGCGACGCTCAAGCTTATCTAATGACTCCGGTTTTGAGTCTATTTGTAAACGGATTGATGATCCCGCCTCGTCAATTAAGTCTATTGCTTTATCGGGTAATTGACGGTCACTAATATAACGGTGCGATAACTGCGCCGCCGCAACAATAGCCGGATCGGTAATTTCTACCGAATGATGCAGCTCATAACGCTCTTTGAGGCCACGTAATATCGCGATAGTGTCTTCCACCGAAGGTTCTTCAACGAGCACTTTTTGAAAACGGCGCTCAAGGGCGGCGTCTTTTTCAATGTATTGACGGTATTCATCCAGTGTTGTCGCGCCAACGCAATGCAACTCACCGCGCGCCAGCGCGGGTTTTAACATGTTACCCGCATCCATCGCGCCATCGCTTTTACCAGCGCCCACTATGGTGTGAATTTCATCAATAAATAAAATCACTTGGCCTTCTTCTTTGGCCAGTTCATTGAGCACCGACTTTAACCGCTCTTCAAATTCACCGCGATATTTAGCACCGGCCACCAGCGCCCCTAAATCAAGCGACAGTACCCGCTTGTTTTTTAATCCTTCGGGTACTTCACCATTAATAATACGCTGTGCTAAGCCTTCAGCAATCGCTGTTTTACCCACCCCAGGCTCACCAATTAACACCGGGTTATTTTTAGTGCGACGTTGTAATACCTGAATGGTGCGGCGAATTTCATCATCGCGGCCTATCACCGGATCGAGCTTACCTTGCTCGGCACGCTCGGTTAAATCTATGGTGTATTTTTCTAATGCTTGGCGCGTTTCTTCGGCATTAGGATCGTCTACTTTTTGCCCACCTCGCATGGCATTAATAGCGCTTTCTATTTTATCGGCACTAATATTTAAGGCTTTAAAAATAGCGCCTAACGGACCTTTATCGTCGCAAGCCGCTAATACAAACAATTCGCTCGAGATATATTTATCTTTACGCTTTTGCGCGTATTTATCACATAAATTAATCAGTGAAATCGTACTGTTCGACAGCTGCACATCGCCGCCCACGCCCTCTACTTTAAAGAGCTTTTCTATTTCTTGCGAAAGTTTAGTATTGAGCTCATCGGCACTCA
This sequence comes from Pseudoalteromonas sp., assembly GCF_041613455.1. GTDB lineage: Bacteria > Pseudomonadota > Gammaproteobacteria > Enterobacterales > Alteromonadaceae > Pseudoalteromonas. The sequence continues at coordinate 10,811 of NZ_JBFJHD010000003.1, forward strand.
CTCCTGCTTGTGCTAATAATGCACGTACACTGGAGCCGCTCTGCTTTAATAACGCGTACATTAAATGTACGGGTTCTATAAATTGATGGTCTCGGCCAAGGGCCAATGATTGCGCATCGGACAGCGCAGACTGAAATTTACTGGTAAATCGATCTAAACGCATTATATGTTACCTATTAATAAAAACTTTAATTGCTTAATTAATGGGTATGCATAGTGATTTGATCAAGGTGTTGTGGAAAATATAATCAATTAAACACGCTATTATTTGCGCCAGATCACAGTTGCCATACGGCCGGTTTGTCCATCACGTCGGTAAGAAAAAAACGTCGCCGGCTGCGATACCGTGCAGTGCTCACCGCCACTAATATGTTTAACCCCACACTGGCGTAATAACAGCCGCGCCAGCTGATAAATATCGGCTAGGTATTTTTGTTCAGAATGGCGCGTAAATGCAGCCGCAAATATGGGGTTTTGCGTGACAAACTGTTGATATACCTCAGCCCCTACCACAAATTTTTTAGCGCCAATAGCCGGGCCTAACCAAGCCTCAATTGCCGTTGGCGGTGCACTAAAACAGTTAACCGTGTTTTTCACGATACCGTTTAATAAACCACGCCAACCACCATGAATAGCCGCCACTTCCTTACCATTATTACTCGCGAGTAAAATAGGCAAGCAATCAGCGGTCATTATGGCCAGCGGCTGACACGCAAGACGTGTGTAAAGCGCATCACCATCATGCACACGGGTACAATCGAGCTGCTGATCAACAATAACCACATCAACACTGTGTGTTTGGTTAAGCCATACCGCAGGTTGCGGCAAATGCGCGGTTAACTTGGCCCGATTTTGCAGTACCTGCTGCGTATTATCACCAACATGCAGTCCTAAGTTCAAACTGGCAAACGGCGGCAGCGATACTCCACCACTGCGCGTCGTGCTGAGCGTTCCCACCACGGTCGCGGGAATGCCCCATGTTGCTGATAATAATTGCATTATCTATCGATATCAGGGTTTGCTTTAGTGTCTTCACGCAGTGCAAGCGTCATTGCGACCATGTCGTCAGGGATCGGGGCTTGCCAGGTCATCATTTCACCCGTAATTGGGTGTGCAATACTTAATTTAACCGCATGCAATGCTTGGCGTTTAAAGCTACGTAATAGCTCAAACAGCTCAGGTGTTGCTCCCTTTGGTGGACGAGGACGACCGCCATAAGATTGATCGCCAATCAACGGATGGTTTAAATACGCCATGTGCACACGAATTTGGTGCGTACGGCCTGTTTCTAGACGTAACCGTAAACGCGTATGGGCACGGAACTTTTCGGCTACTCGGTAATGAGTAATTGCAGGTTTGCCCATTTCGTGCACCGCCATATGGGTACGTTGCGTTGCGTGACGACCAATTGGCTTTTCAATCATACCGCCGGCGGTCATAGTGCCATTACACAGCGCTTCGTATTCACGGGTGAAGTTTTCACGCTTTTGCAGTGCCTTCACTAAGTGTGTTTGTGCTTGAATCGTTTTAGCCACCACCATTAATCCTGTGGTGTCTTTATCTAAACGATGCACAATACCGGCACGTGGCACGTTTATAATGTCGGGGTAATGGTGTAATAATGCATTAAGCACCGTACCATCTGGGTTACCTGCTCCTGGGTGCACAACCAGCCCCATCGGCTTATTGATCACTAAAATATCATCGTCTTCATAAACAATATTTAATTTGATATCTTGCGCTTCGTACTCACGCGGCGCTTCTATGGTCGTTTCGACGCAAACCACTTCACCGCCAAAGAGTTTTTCTCTTGGGGTGTTAAACAGTTCACCGTCAACGGTGATTTTATCATCTAAAATCCACGTTTTGATCCTTGATCTTGAATAATCAGGGAACAATTGTGCTAATACTTGGTCTAGACGTTTACCACCTAAGTCGGTTGGAACCTCGGCTTGTAGAGAAATTTGCTCTGACATTAGTAATTTTACCCAATTTACCAGTGCAAGCTTTGCTCGACTGGGTTAGAATCGCTTTTAATAAAAGCATAATATAATACGCATAGTTTACTCGGTTTTACCGACTTGGCCTAGCCGTAGACAACGAAGGTAACAAATAAAATGATAAATAAAATAGGGAAACGTGCATTCGCCATTGTTTTTTCAGTTTCTGTACTCAGTTTAGGTGCGTGTTCATCGGCGCCCGATCAAGAAGATATTCAACGTGTACCTAATAAATCAGCTCACGCGCTGTATGAAGATGCAAAACAAACGCTCGACTCTGGCTTGTATGCTCGTGCCATTGAACTGTTAAGTGCTATTGACTCTCGCTACCCATTTGGACCATTTTCTAAACAAGTACAAATGGATTTAGTGTATGCCCATTACCAATCGGGTAATACCGAACAAGCACTCGCTACCATTGACCGTTTTATTCGCTTAAACCCCAACCATAAAGATTTAGACTACATGTATTATATGCGTGGTTTAGTTAATATTAAGGCCGATAAAAACGCATTTCAAGAATACTTTGGTGTGGATAGAGCCGACCGCGATGCAAACCGTACCCGCGTCGCCTTTACTGACCTATCAACCTTAGTGAAGCGTTTTCCACAAAGTGACTACGCCCCCGAGGCAAAACGTCGCTTAGTGTGGTTATTAAACCGTATGGCGCGTTATGAACTAAAAGTAGCGACTTACTATTACGAACGCGAAGCCTATTTGGCCGCTGCTAACCGTGGTAAGTATGTGGTTGAACATTACTCACAAAGCAGCTATTTAAACGATGCCCTTGAGATGATGGAAAAAAGTTACGCTAAGCTCGGCCTTACCGAGCTAAGCAATGATGCCAAACAGGCACGAAAACTCAATCGCCGCAAATAACTTTTGCTCAGGTACGGTATTAAAAAAGGCGCTAACTGATTTCAGTAAGCGCCTTTTTTACGAATTGATGCTGTTGTTTTTAAAAGCTTAAATCGCTTCTTCGTCTTCTTCTGCGGTACGAATTCGTACTACCCGCTCAACATCAGTGACAAATATTTTACCATCACCTATTTTGCCAGTTTGCGCGGTGTTAATAATCACTTCAATGGCACGCTCAACGTCATCATCGCCCAGTACAATGTCTAACTTTACTTTAGGCAAAAAATCAACCATATACTCCGCGCCGCGGTATAACTCAGTATGCCCCTTTTGCCGACCAAAACCTTTAACTTCGGTGACAGTCATGCCGGTGATCCCCACTTCCGATAGTGCTTCGCGCACATCATCAAGCTTAAAAGGTTTAATGATTGCTTCTATTTTTTTCATATTAATTACTTTTTAAAGCTGTCGTTGCCTCGATTTTAGACAATCACAGAGCGCATAGCAAACAAAGTGGTTGAATCATCAAGATAAAACTCTTACCCGTAGGATGGTTTACGCCACAAAAATAGCTATACTAAAACAATAAGTAATGAATGAGCTGACTATGAAAAAAATACAACAAGGTTTCACGATATTAGAGCTAATGGTCACCGTTGCCATTGTCGGTATTGTTGCCACAATCGCACTGTGGAATAGTAGCGATATGTTAGAAGATAATCGCGCGGAAAACTTTCTGCTTGAGCTTAAACGTAATATTACCTACGCTCGCTCTCAAGCGGCCAGTACCGATTCTATTGTAGTGGTTTGCCCCGCAGCCAGTGGCGATGTTGCCACCAGTAAAGCCACTTTAAACTGTCGCAATGAGTGGGGAGCCGGCAGTACCGTAATACTCTTTGTGGATGGCGATCGGGACGGTAATTACGATGCCGATAGCGACAGTTTATTACGCGTAATGAGCGACACACCTAGCTCAGATAAAGTTAAATATGACGGCAACGTTTCTCGACTTAGCTTTAATGCAACAGGCCGCCTTATTAGCGCTGCAGGGGACTTTATTTATTGCCCTAATAACGATAACAAAAATAATAAAGCGCTCACCGTATCCCAGTCTGGCACAAGCTTTTTTGTCGGTGACACCGCTAAAACTTGCAGTTAATAAACAACCAATCAAATGTGGTCATTTCTTTATTAGTAACTAAACTAAAATAATGAGTCATTGATTCAGGACTTCAGGGATGAAGTTACTTACGGCACTAACTAAACAACGTGGGGTTACCTTGCTTGAAGTAATGGTAACAATGGTGATTGTGGCCATTATTAGCCAGCTATCTCTGTGGTTTTTCCCCGACTTTTTAGCACTCAACCGTGCTGAAAACCAAGTAAATCTACTACACCGCAATATTAATTACGCTCGACTGTATGCCATAGAGCATGGCACCTTCGTCACCTTATGCGGATTAAAAAATAATGAGTGTGATAAAGACGACTGGGGTGAACAAATATCGTTATTTGTCGATAACGATACATCTACGTCAATCAACAACGACGAGTTAATCATCAGCACCTTTGAGCACACTCACCACGCAGACAGCCTAGAATATCCGCGCGATGCGATTACCTTTAGACCCGATGGTTCATTGAATGGCTTTCAAAATGGTACTTTTATTTATTGCCCAAATAGCGATAATGCAAGCCTTGAAGGGCTTGCATTATCGGTAAGTCAAACAGGGAGAATACGCATTAAATCTACCGACAAATGTCAGCAACAATAAATGACTTACCTGCCCCAGCAGTAATCAACATCCGAGCCACCTTTTGCTCCTTTAGCGCCTTTTAGGCCGGTGTCGGTAATAGATAACTCAGTACAGTCGCCATCCCCTTTTACCGGTCCAGCGATTGGTTTTGCTGTTATTGTAAAGGTATTTGCATCTGCATTTAACGTTATGCTTAACTCAAAATGCTGATTTTCAGTTTTGCTTTGCAGCCCTAAATCAGTAAAAGACGTGCTGTACTCGCGGTTATCTACAAAGTATTGCTCTTGTTTATTAGCCGCATCGAGCAGCGCCGCTGCGGCCTCCACCCGTGAGGCGCGCTTAACATATTCGCTGTAGTTGGGTACCGCAATGGCCGCTAATATTCCCACAATAGCCACCGCTATCATCAGCTCTATTAGCGTGAAACCTGCTTGTGGTTTAGTCATTTGAACTCCTTATTGTTGCGAACCATTTTCTTCTCGTTTGTAAATATAGGTTTGTTGGGTTTTAAAGCCAAAACCAATGGGGCGTACATTACTTACTAATTCTATTTGACCATCAACAATTTTTAAACCTGGGCCTTTTATTTCAACTGGCTTCATCGGGTTTTCGGCATTTTCGCCTTTGATGCCTGGGCCGATTAAATAAAACTGACTTTCTTGTTTTACATCAACGGTCGGATTTTCATCACATTTACCGTCACCATTGCCATCGGCACACGACGGCCCTTCACCAAAGTACAGTTGTGGGGTATCGGGTACGTCGTAACTGGTTGAAAACTTCAGCTCGTCGTATACCTTAGTGCCATAATGTAAATGAAACGCATACAGTGAGCCGCCACCGCCCGTTAATGAACACTGGTTAACCGTCGCCGCTTCCGATGCCGGTGTAAACGAGGTAAAGTATGCCACACCACCTACAACCGTTGCCGCGGCCAGTGATTTTTCACCGGTTGCCAATTCATAACGCCAACCTTTCACTTTTGCTAAATCGGCTTCTAGTGCGACAAACCCGTCTACATCATCTAACGAGTTACCAAATGGGTCATGATTTATTTGCATTAAGTCTGCAGGTTTAATCGTTGCCGGTGCTTCAGTTAAAAATGACTTAGTGACGGTATTTTCATCTCTTATCATAAATAACTGATCTTGCTCGTTAGTATCGGTTGGTTTAGAGCGATTACCACTGCCAATCACTATCGCATCATACGGCGTATCTAAGCGCGTAGTGACGACATTACCATCGACCGTTTTTTGCGTTACTTTACTAAACATAGTCCGCGCAACCAATGGTTTATAAAAAAAACGTCTGTCTTGAGTTGCTGTGGCGCTACCTAGCTCAGCTAACTTAAAGTGACTAAATTTGCTGCTATCAGCGCCCGGCATATCAACACGCCAAATATCGCCACCCGTATCGGCCGCGTAAATACGGTCTATATAACCATCATAGTCAGAATCAAGTACGCTGACATCGGCCGCTATACTGTGTTTACCAGTAAAGCCGTTAATGTCTGGGGTCAGCGCCCACACACGTTTTCCGGTTTCCGCTTCAATAATATAAATACCGCGACCTTTACTGTCTTCACTACGAATAGCGGCATCTTTATTGGTATCGTAACCTGCACCGAACACCAGTAATGGCTTATCACCAAACGCTTTAATATAAGCAATTTGTGGTTTTGACCACGTTTGTGCAAGTTCAACAAAGTCACCTTGGCCACCTTCCACCGGCGCATTCCATAATTTAGTGGGGGTATTTGGATTGGTAATATTCAGGGCATAGTAGTTGTTACCACCACGGCGCATACCAGCAAAGGTCCAGACTTTATCACCCTGCGTCGCATCAATAACGCCATCGTTTACACCATCGTTATTCAAGCTTTTATTGCTAAAGTACACGCTAATGGGGCCATCCATACCGTATACTTTGCTGTCGGCTTGTTTCTCGCGTAACGGCTTTATATTGTTATATAACGCCGAGGGAATAAATGCCCAACTTTCACTCACGGTGTCATCACTGTCTTTAAACATATGTAAAAAGCCAGCGTTGGTACCAATTAATAAACGAATATCATCATTTCCATAATCAATCGCCACCGGTTTTGAGTGCAGCGGGTCGCCAAAAATATCCCGACGTTGATCGACTGTGGAGCCGTCGTTATCTTCATCATCGACATCAATGCCGCTGGCCCACTGTATATCGGTGCTAGATAGCGTCGCTTCACCGCCGAGTAGCTCGCTAGTATCACTAATAATTGAGGTATCAAATTCAACAATCGCACCTAATGCTGTATCGGTATACAGCTGACGACTTTGTGGATCACGAGTGGTTAAATGTAAATTAACGCCCCCTTGTGCCACAGCATTCCCATCGGCAGGCTCCCCGCTTGGCAACCAAAAGGTTTTCGCGTCTTTACTTATTAAACCATTTGCATCGAGGGCGATACTGCCGGTTGAGTCAACTACTTGGCTGCCGCTCACTTTTAATTTTTTTAAGTTACCGCGCCAGCGCGCGCCGGTTTCGGGATAAAACATAGCAAAGTAAATCGCATCACGACTACGGGTTTGATCCACATTGTTGCTCGCCACTGAAGGCGACGAAAAGCTATCGTTTACTTCACGTATTTGCGAAATGGTATTTTTTAATGCATCCGACAATTGTGCTGAGGTATTCGCATGTAAGTATTGCCCGCCGCCATACTCGGCTGTTTTACCCAAGATTTCTTTACCCTTGCTACTCATCCCGGTACCAAAACCTATGGTGAACACTCGTCCTATATCGTGCACCTCGGTAGTTGCAGGGTATAAGTCAACCTCGACATCATTGGTGCCATGTATAACTTTAGCTAAAGCAGCTAAATAATTACCACTATACACAGGGGCTATTTCACCGGTAAAAGTATTGTTGTGTAAGTTATTTATAGCCTCGTTCTTTTCTGAATCATTGGTTGGGTCGCCATCACTCATTAAAATAACATTCACGCTGTTATCGCAGCGCAGTGGCTCTCCACTTATGGGTGCAAAGGGTGATTTATAAACATTAGAAGACGTTGAGGTTTCAGCATTAATATCACGATCAGAGATCCCTAGACCGTAAGCCACTGGTTTACCTGTAATATATAAATAGGCTTCCCATAGGGTTTCGCTTAAGGGGGTTGAACCACTGGCGGGTAAGTTAGCGATTTTGTCTAAAACAAACGATTTTTCTGCACCAATTTTTGCCAAGACATAACCCCCGCTGCTACCTTTAAGGCGCATTAAGCCAAAGTCAATGTCATTATTAATATTAACCAACTGCGTGATCGCTGCTTTGGCAACGTCAATTCTTCGATCATGACACTGTGCCACATATTCATCATTTACTTCTATATAACACTGCTCTTCATACTCTGCATACGTGTCTTTACTGGCATAACAAGTAACACTTTGATACTCAAAAATAGCGTCTTCACCATCGTCATCACCCTTTTTTTTATCTTTCTTTTGATCAACACTACCATCGCTTGTCGATCTCAGGTGTTTGGTATAACACGCTTGATTATCACCATTAATTACACTCCAATCCATACTGCCTGAAGTATCAAATACAAACAGTACGCGTGGTTTTTCATTAGTTTGCACATTATAATTAACGTACAGTTCAATATCTTCCGCCACTGTAGACATACTGATGGTTAGGCCCATAACGCCAGCAAGTACTTTATTTAATTTAAATTTCATTTTAAATCCCCTTACCAGCGTTAGCCATCTCTTGGGCTATACCAGTCACTATTGTCAGTTGATGCTTACTTTTCGAGCCATAGTCAATGGTGGTGGCTACTTGCATCATGTTGCACGAAATGCCAGCGGTGAAGTTAAAGCGTCGTGGACACTCTAAGTTCATTGCTCCCTTATTTAGGTTAATCATTTTACTTTGCATGTCATTATTATTGGCAATCACCATGCCGTTAGTATCTCCCGCTGAAATGGCGGTTACTTCTTCGGGGGTTAAAAAAAACTGATTGCCAGCGCCTTTATTTGCTTCACCCGAAATCATCCGTTGCACTTCACCTATTAACTCGTTTTCGGCCACTTCACGTTCTTGCGCAGCATTGGTTATTTTAATATCAACACTGCTACTGCTCATTAACGTCACCGCAATGCCCGTTACTGCAATCACCATGATCAGTGCGGTGATAAGCACCACCCCCTGCTGCGCACTAGGTCGTTGTGTTAAATACGCCATAAGTTTGCTCCCACATTATTTAACCGTATGGTGGTGGTAAATACCGTACGTCTAAAATTATCGGTAAAGGTTAACTCACGTTTATTGTCATCTTCGCCGAGCGTATATGTTTGGTTTTTAATACTCAGACCCGCATCGGGTTGCAGCGCTCTAACCAATAAAAACACTTGTACAGTGAGTATGCCCTTGCGGTTTTCCCAATCAGTGGGAGTCATTTGATTTATGCTTCTATAGGTGTCAACACGGTTATTGGCGGTAGTATCTAGGCCAAACACAAAACGCATATTCTCTACGCCTTCCATAATCGTCTCAGTGGTGATATTCCCCGCCACTAAACGTTTTCGCATCAACGCCGGTACCGTAATACTGTTATTATTCACCGTGTAACTTTGCTCGGAAATATAATAAGTATGGTGACTATAAGGCCACACCGTCGCATTTACATTTAAACTCGCAGCAGCCACTATACCCCGTACAAATTGCGCTCTTTCTTGCTCTGCAATAAAGTAGTTTCTGTTTATTTGCGTTTCATTATTGCCCGCCTCAACAGTGAGTTGATCACCTTGTAAAAACTTTATTTGTAAAATATCAGTGCCTTGAAGCGGATTGTTAACGCAATTTAACTCTTTGCTGCCACCGGCGGTTTTAGCATAAATCGATCTAAAGTTACTACTGCTGGCTAAATCGGGAAAACTACCGTTATTATCGCCTTCAAAACAATCACCGGCTGGATTAGCTAAACTTGTGGTATTGGCAATGGTCAAAGAGTCATCATAAAACGTGCCCCAAAAGCCCACCTGCTCAATATCGCGCTGTATTATATTAATTGCTAAACGCCCCGACTCTTGTAATTCGCCTATGGTCATAGTGTCTTTGGTGGTTAGTTTCATCCCTACGTAGGTAAACATCACCCCACCGAGGATCAAGCCCCCAATAAAGAGCGAGATCATCACTTCAATTAGCGTAAAACCGTGTTGTTTCATGTTAGCTCCTAACATAAATAAAACTTGTTAATGCCACTAAGCGACGCTTTTTGTCAGCGCTACCACAATTAATATTTTTGGTGGCATCATTGGCAGTAAATTCTTGACGTCCTTGCCACGATACCACCACATCAATATTAAACGCTTTGCCGCCAGAGCCTGCAACGGCGCGAGGCTTTATACACACAGTCGCCCCATCCAATGCGCCGGTATTTTCTCGCGCGCGTATGGCGCGTTTCCATTGCTCTAAATCCAGAGCGGCAATTTGCGCTGCGCTGCAAGCGCCCGAAAAGCACGTAACCGATGAATTTGTTGCGGTTTCGCTGGTAAATTCTTGCTCATATAGCGTCACTAGCTGGGGAGTGTCGTTAGCACGTATACGCTGAATAATATCATTGCCCAGTGCCACCGCAGCAGCGCGTTGCATAGCGTCAAAACTGGCTTGTTTAGCTTTTGCTTGCAGTGCAACCGCACCTAATAAGCCAAAGCTAAGGATGATAAACGCTATCAAAACTTCGATTAAGGTGAAGCCACTGTGCGCTTGATTGGGGGATGAATGCATAATAAAGCCACATAAATAAAACTATCTTATGGTAAGTGTATGCCGTCATAATAAAGATGCAAACAACACTAGGACGAACGGTTACTTTTGTTGATAAACGGTTAATAAGCGACTGTTTAGCTCTTAACTAAACAATTACAGTGCCATTTTAACTGTTTTAAGTTCACGACGACTCACCGCTAACTGTTCGCCGCAGTGCATTAGCTCAACGCTATGACTGCCGTTCGCTTGCGTGTGTAACGCCACCAGCTGATGTTTGTTTATTAAGGTATTACGATGAATACGTAATAACTGGGTAGGGTATAAAGCTTCCAACTGTTTAAGGCTTTGCTCAATCAGCGCTGTGCCGCCTTTGAACACCATTTTGGTGTATTTTTCCTCAGCACTAAAGTAATACACGCTTTCTAAATCAATTGTTTTTAATGTACCAGCAAGTTGATAGCTTATTTTTGTAAGTTGCTGCTTTTGCAACTGCACTTTGTTTAAACGCCCTATTTGCGCCAGTACTTTTTGTAAATTTGCTGCCGATACCGGTTTTACTAAATACCCTGCAGCATTTAACTGCAGTGCCTCAAGCGCATGCTCGGGGTGGGCGGTAACAAAGATAATCGCCGGTGCTATGGGTAATTTGTTGAGCTCGCTTGCCACCTCTAAACCACTAATACCTGGCATATCGACATCTAAAAACACTAAATCGGGGAGGCTTTTGTTTACTAAAGCGAGCGCTTCAGTGGCGTTACTTGCTTCGCTATGCAGTGGCCAATTTTGCTCAATTAACAAGCGCCTTAATCGCGTGCGCGCTAAGGGTTCATCATCCACAATGAGTATATTCATCTGTCATCTTGCCGCTGTTTTGGGATCACCACTTTTACTCTATGCACTGCATTTTTTGTGGTAATGCTGAGCTGGGCTTTATTCGCATAATAAATATTTAACCGCTGCCTAATATTTTCCAGTGCCATGCCGTTGTTTGGTCGTGTTTTAGCGCTTGTGACTGCGATTGGATTAGCAACAATGATGGTTAAATACCCTGTTGAAACATGAAGCTCCACCTTAATATGAGCACCTGCTATGCTTGGCTCTACGCCATGGCAGACAGCATTTTCGATTAAAGGTTGTAACGTTAAACACGGAATATTAAGCGTAGGGAGTTCGCTAGGAATGTGCCAGTCTACTTTTAAACGCTCGCCAAAGCGCCATGTTTCAAGTGCTATATATTGTTTGCTCAGGGTAATTTCATCTTCAAGCGGCACACTTTTACCCGAGCGCATCGCAGCTTGCGACAGCGCCGCAAGCGCTAAAATAGCCTGCTCTGCCGCATCGGCATCGTGGTGCGTCAGCTCTGCAGCGGTATTTAAGCTGTTATACAAAAAGTGCGGGCGAATGCGCGCCTGTAATGCATCTAGCTCGGCATGGGCTAAAGCTTTGGTTTGTTGTTTTTTTTCATAGTGAATTAGCAAAAACTGCACAAATAATGCGCTGAGCAAAAATATAATTAACGCATTACGCAGCACAAAAAACCACAGTTGTTGGTTATTTTTTATATCAAATGCAAAATAAGAAAAAAGTAAGCTAAACAAGCAGCTACTAAAAATATAACTGGAAAAAAAACATCCCAGTTGCACGGCAGGTGTGCGGGTGTGTAAAAAGTCACGAAACAAATATAAAATGGAAGTGCCGAATAACACGATTAAGTGTAAAAATAAGCTAATGATACCGAGCCGCAACCAACTATCGCCGCTAACATGCGGAGCAAACGCTAACACGATGGCAATAACTTGTGCAACCACTAACGAGGCAAGCACACCGCGCTCATTAAAAAGGGCCGAAAAAAGCAATTTATCTATTTCCTTATTGCTCATTTCGACCCTCCTTATTAATCTAGTATTTTTAGATTAACGCAGCTCGATAGGAACCGCAAATACAATATTTTCTTCTTTTCCAGGGTTTTCAACAACCTGCTTACCGCCCAGCGCTTTTAAGCGGGCAATCACTTGTTGTACCAACACTTCAGGTGCAGAAGCGCCGGCAGTGACACCCACACTCTTTACCTCTGTAAACCACGACTCTTGTAGGCTAGTCGCGTCATCGATTAAATAGGCAGTGGTGCCCATTTTACCGGCAAGTTCACGTAACCGGTTAGAGTTAGAGCTGTTTTTAGCGCCTACCACTAACAACACATCCACTTTATCGGCTAGGTTGCGTACCGCGTCTTGACGGTTTTGTGTTGCATAGCAAATATCATCTTTACGTGGACCATCGATTGCTGGAAACTTAGCACGCAGCGCATCTATCACATCGGCTGTGTCGTCTACCGACAATGTGGTTTGGCTACAATAAAACAAGTTATCTGCATTTTTTACCTGTAAGGCCGCCACGTCTGCTACGGTCTCTACTAAGTAAATACCGCCATCAGCATTACCGTATTGGCCCATGGTGCCCTCTACTTCAGGGTGTCCTTGGTGGCCAATTAAAATACACTCTATGCCTTTACGACTCGCACGGGTGACTTCCATATGCACTTTCGTTACGAGCGGGCAAGTTGCATCAAATACTTTTAAGTCGCGACGCTTTGCCTCAGAGCGCACCGCTTGCGATACCCCATGAGCACTAAAAATAACAATGCTATCGTCGGGTATTTGATCAAGCTCTTCAACAAAAACCGCGCCGCGCTTTTTTAAGCCATCCACCACGTAACGGTTATGTACCACCTCATGGCGAACGTAAATTGGCTTTTCAAAAATATCTAACGCGCGTTCTACAATACTAATTGCACGGTCAACACCTGCACAAAAGCCACGTGGATTGGCAAGTAATATATCCATTAGCCTTGCACCTCAATAATATCAACTTCAAACGTTAAACGCTGACCCGCCAGAGGGTGATTAAAGTCGATAGTAACCGACTCACCTTGCACTTCGCGCACTAAGCCCGGCAACTCGGTACCGTCAGGTTGCGTAAAGGCGATAATGGCGCCAACTTGAGCCGGTGTTTCTGCACCAAACTTACTGCGTTCAACATAATAAATGTTATCGGGATTTGGTTGACCAAAAGCGTCTTCAGGCTCTAACTCAAATGTTTTGCTCTCGCCAGCCGTTAAGCCTAATAGGCACTTTTCGAAGTTCGCCGTTAAGCTACCATCGCCCATTACCAACTTAGCAGGCTTGTTATGCACCTTAGTAGAGTCGGCCGCAGAGCCATCGGCTAATTTAATAGAAAAATGAAAAATAACCTGCGAGTTTTCACCAATTACTGCTTGGCTCATGCTTTATGCTCCTTCGGACTTTCGCCTGTAAAGGCATCAAATAATAATAGTGCGGCACCAATGCAAATTGCGCAGTCGGCAATATTAAATACCGGAAAATGTGAGTTTTTATAAAATACGTGAATAAAGTCAATTACATAACCATAAGCAATACGGTCATATAAGTTACCAATTGCCCCAGCGAGTACCAAAGAGTAAGCACCACATAATAGCTTATTAGAGGCGGGTAGGCGTTTTAGCCACCATACCAATAATGCACTAATGGCAATAGCAATAGCACTTAAAAACCAGCGTTGCCAGCCCCCCGCTTCGCTTAAAAAGCTATACGCGGCACCGTAGTTATGCACGTAGGTAATACTAAAAACAGGCAGTAAATTAATCGACTCTTGGTAAGCCATGGTATTTACGACCAGTGTTTTACTGGCAAAGTCTACCGCTACCAGCAGTAGACTTAACCAAAGCCACACTAAGCCACTTTTTTGGGCTAGTTTGCTCACTCATTAACTCCTAAGCAAATTGGCGTTGTTCGCCTTCGCCATCCACGTTACTTACACAACGACCACAAATATCTGGGTGCGTTGGCTCAACCCCTACATCTTCGCTGTAGTGCCAACAACGCTCACATTTAGCTGCATCTGTTGCCGCTACCGTAATGTATAGCCCGTCAATTTCGGTGCTTTGTGTATCGCTTGGTTGGCTGTCAACCGCAGTGACGTTAACCGCTGAGGTTAAAAATACAAAACGCAGTTCGTCGCCCAGCGCCGTTAATTTAGTTGCAAGCGCAGTGTTGGCATATAAATTAACCGTGGCTTGCAAGGTGGCACCAATCACTTCTTCTTTACGTGCCGCTTCTAATAAACGGTTTACTTCGTCGCGCACCGTTAATATTTCTAACCAATCATCGTTACTAAATTGATTGTTAGTAGGTGCTTGCAAACCTTCGTACCACGTTGATGTAAATACATAATCATCGCGCTCGCCCGGTAATGCTTGCCAAATTTCTTGGGCGGTAAAGCTCATAATTGGCGCCATCCAACGGGTCATGGCTTCTGCAATATGATACAACGCCGTTTGACACGAACGACGGGCATGGCTGTCGCTTTTCGCGGTGTATTGACGGTCTTTTATTACGTCTAAGTAGAACGAACCAAGCTCCACGGTACAGAAGTTCATTAGCTTTTGCGTCACTAATAGCATTTGGTAGCTATCGTAAGCGGCTAAAATTTCTGTTTGTAATTGTGCTGCACGACCCACAATCCACTTATCAAGCTCAACCATGTCGTTAACAGCCACTTGATCGGTTTTTGGATCAAAGCCATTTAGGTTCGCCAGTAAGTAACGGCTGGTATTACGAATGCGGCGGTAACGATCGGCAGAACGTTTAAATATTTCATCCGATACCGTCATTTCTGCGGTGTAATCGGTAGAGGCAACCCATAAACGTAAAATGTCAGCACCGAGTTTATTCATCACGTTTTGCGGTGAAATAACATTACCTAATGACTTAGACATTTTGCGACCGTTTTCGTCAACGGTAAAACCATGCGTTAATACTTGCTTGTAAGGGGCGTGGCCGTTAATTGCCACCGATGTCATCATTGACGACATAAACCAACCACGGTGCTGATCCGAGCCTTCTAAGTATAAATCGGCCGGGCCAACTAAGTCTTCACGTGCATCAACCACACAGGCATGCGATACACCCGAGTCAAACCATACATCTAACGTGTCTTGCACTTTCATGTATTGCTTAGCGTCTTGTTCACCCAGCAGTGTTGCAGGTTCTAAATCGTACCACGCTTGAATACCTGATTCTTCCACCAGCTGCGCGGCTTGCTCAATTAGCTGTTGCGTATTTGGGTGAAGCGCACCGGTGTCTTTATCAACAAACAAAGCAATCGGTACACCCCAGGTACGTTGGCGTGAAATACACCAATCCGGACGCCCTTCAACCATATTAGCAATGCGGTTTTCGCCCCACTCTGGAATCCACTGGGTGTTTTTAATTTCGCTTAATGAATCTTGACGTAAACTAGCCTGATCCATGCTCACAAACCACTGCGGAGTGGCACGGAAAATAATCGGCGTTTTATGGCGCCAACAATGCGGGTAGCTGTGTGTTAATGCATGGTGATGCATTAACGCATCACGCTCTTTCAATACCTCAACAATGCTCGCATTGGCTTTAAATACATGCTGGCCGGCAAATAGCTCGGTGTCTGGTAAGTACACGCCGTTGGCCCCCACTGGATTGGCTACTTCAAGTTTGTACTCAAGGCCTGCCACGAAATCTTCTTGACCATGACCCGGCGCGGTATGTACAACCCCAGTACCTGAGTCTGTGGTTACGTGCTCTGCCACAATAACCGGCACAGTAAAATCATAAAATGGGTGTGCAACCTGTAAGTTTTCAAGCGCAGCGCCTGTTACATAACCTAATACGTGATAATGATTAAAGCCATAACGGTCCATGGCATCTTTAACCAGCTCAGAACCTAAAATTAAGCGTTGTTGCTTCCCTTCGTCATCCACTTGTACCAATGCGTATTCTAATTCAGCATGCACCGCAACCGCACGGTTAGCCGGTAACGTCCACGGAGTTGTGGTCCAAATAACAGTAGCCACTTGGCCTGTGCCTTCATGCCCTGCAGCTAAATCAAAGGCGTTAATTACTGCGGCTTGATCATCAAAAACAAAGCGTACATCAATAGCGGGCGACTGCTTATCTTGGTATTCAACTTCAGCCTCGGCTAATGCAGAACCACAATCGGTACACCAGTGCACGGGCTTAGCGCCTTTATGTAAGTGACCTTTTTCTATGATACGGCCCAATACACGAATGGCATTGGCTTCAAAATCAAAGTTCATGGTTAAGTAGGGCTTATCCCAATCGGCAAATACACCTAAGCGCTTAAAGTCAACTTTTTGACCTTCAACTTGCTTTTTCGCATAAGCACGGCACTTTTCACGAAATTCACTTGCGGTGACTTTCACTCCTGGCTTGCCTACTTTTTTCTCAACCATTAACTCAATTGGTAAACCGTGACAATCCCACCCCGGCACATAGGGCGCATCGAAGTCAGATAAGGTTTTAGACTTAACAATAATGTCTTTTAGTATTTTATTTACTGAATGGCCTAAATGGATATCGCCGTTTGCATACGGAGGACCGTCATGCAAAATAAAGGTCTTTTTACCCTTTTTAGCACTGCGAATTTGACCGTATAGGTCGTCTTCATACCATGCTTTTAGCATTTTTGGTTCACGTTGTGCCAAATTGCCACGCATTGGAAACGGTGTTTCCGGTAAGTTCAAAGTATGTTTATAGTCGCTCATTAATCCTACATTCCGTATCTATCGGCTACCTAAATTTAAACCAAAACACTGCTTAGCGGCGGCAACATCGGTTGCTATTTGCGCCGTTAATTGTGTTAATGTCTCGAATTTTTTCTCGTCGCGGAGTTTTTTAATCAACTCCACATGCATAAATTGTCCATAAATGTCGTCTGCAAAATCAAAAAGATGAACTTCTAATAATGCTCGCGTTCCATTAAAGGTGGGTTTATTACCAATATTGGCAACCCCATAAACTTGCTTTCCGGCTATGGTTGCTTGCACCGCAAACACCCCATTTACCGGACAAACTTGGCGTTTCAGCGCTATATTTGCCGTTCTAAACCCCAGTTCGCGGCCGCGTTTCCAGCCATGTATTACTCGCCCTGAAATGGCATAATCGTGGCCAAGCATCAGCTTCGCACTACTTAAGTCACCCGCGGCAAGCGCTTCACGAATTAACGTGCTGCTCACTCTAGCATTTAAGCGGCGAAAACTCGCGGTGCTTTTAACATCCATGTGCGCTTGTTTACCCATGGTCACCAGTAACTCAAAGTTACCTTGGCGCTGTTTACCAAATCTAAAATCATCGCCGACCGTTAACGCTTTAACACCCAGCTTTTTAATTAAAATATCACTGACAAATTGCTCGGCATGCATGTTGGCAAATTGCTGATTAAAGCTAATGCAAATCACTCTTTCTATGCCTAACTCGCTCAGTAACAGCAGTTTGTCTCGCAAACGCGTTAACCGTGCTGGGGCATTGTTTTTTGCAAAAAATTCCTGCGGCTGAGGCTCAAACAGCATCACCGTACTCGGTAAATTATGCGCTTTAGCATCAGCCAGTAAGCCTTTTAATACCGCAGCATGACCTAAGTGAACACCATCAAAATTACCAATAGTTAACACACAACCAGAATGTTGTGGGCGAATATTGTGTATACCTCTAATAAGCTCCATGCCGCCGAATGCCTTTTTATAGCGAGTTATTAATTAACAACTTTATCTAAATTGAAGTTGCAGAATTGCCGATTATAATCTTTTTTTTAATTTGATTCAGTAATTGCTACACTTTTTATCGTATTTAGTCGCACCCCCATCAAAAACAGCGCGCTAAAGTAACTCACCACGGCAACCATGAGTAATACCAGCAGTAATATCACTTGCTCACTAAAGTGCCACGTTGCCCAGTTATAATGTTGGCTAGTGAGCCACACCAGCCCCCCCATAACGCCACTGGCGACAATACATTTAGCGGTAAAGCGCAAACTCATCGAGGAAAATTGATACACTTGCTCTTTTTTAAGCTGTCGGTAAAGCAACAACGCATTACAACTTGCCGACAACGACGTCGCCAGTGCCAAGCCTAAATAACCAATAAACGGCGCCAACATAATATTAAACACCATATTTAGCACTAAGGTCATAATGCCAATACGCACCGGTGTTTTGGTATCTTGACGGGCATAAAACCCCGGGGCTAATATTTTTATCAGCATAAAGCTCACTAACCCGACCGAGTACGCCATAACGCCTAAACTCACCGCTTTTACATGGTCAATGCCCGCTTCTTTAAACGCCCCATGATCAAATAATACCGTAATAATCAGTGGGCTAATAATCATTAACCCCACCATCGCCGGCATACCTAAAAAGATAACAAAGCGTACCCCCCAATCTAAGGTGTGCTGAAAATCACTGCTGTTGTTACTACTGTGTAATTTTGACAACGTCGGTAAAATAACCGTGGCAATACCTATACCAAATAGCCCTAGTGGAAACTCGATTAAGCGGTCTGAGTAATACAGCCACGCGATGGAGCCGGTCATCAATAAAGACGCAATCACGGTATCGAGCAATAAGTTAATTTGGCTTATAGACACCCCAAATAAGGCCGGTAGCATTAGTTTTCGTACTTTTTTAACATTTTCGTCTTGCCACGCCCAACGGGGCCGCGCCAACATCTTCGCGCGATACAAAAACGGCAATTGAAATAATAGCTGCACCACACCACCAACAAACACGCCAATGGCTAAGGCATACGCGCCCACCGAAAACTGATCATGTAACAAAATAGCGCAACTAATAATGGCTACATTTAATAATACCGGGGTAAACGCGGCCACCGCAAAGCGGTTATACACATTCATTACCGCCCCGCTCAGCGCCACTAAACTAACAAAAAACAAATACGGAAAGGTTAATTTTAACAAGGCACTGGCCAGTTCAAATTTTTCTGCATCAGGCCCGCCTTGCCACCAATCGATAAACCAACCGGTGCCAAACAGCGCGGCAATGACCGGCGATGCAACCACCCCTATTAGTGTCACAATGAGTAAAATGGTGCCTAAGGTGCCTGCCGCTTGCGCGACAAATATTCTTACTTTGTCGTCGCCCTGTTGCTGTTTTATTTCACTTAATACCGGCACAAATGCCTGTGCAAAAGCCCCTTCGGCAAACAAGCGACGTAAAAAGTTGGGAATTCGATTGGCAAACAAAAATACATCAGCTGCTGCACCGGCACCTAATAAATTTGCCACCACGGCGTCACGAACTAATCCTAATATTCGTGAAATCATAGTCATGGCGCTTACTATCATTCCCGAACGAAATAAACCTTTCGACACTATAAATCCATACTTAAAGCTGCTCAATTAACTAATTATGCCATAGTCTTTTTTAGAAATCGCTTTAAAGCACTAGGCTGGAACCGCGGGCTTTGTTACAATGTGGATATTAACTGCTAAAGCGGCAAATTGATGTTCGTTATAAGGAGCAGTTTTTCTTGAATTGTTAAAATTAAATTGACATTCATGATAAAAACAGGCATATTCCACGGCCTTTAATTTAAGCTTTATTTAAGATTGTTAGGAGCAAACCTTGGCTAACATCAAGTCTGCAAAAAAACGCGCTATCACAAGCGAAAAAAACCGTCAGCATAACGCAAGTCGTCGTTCAATGATGCGTACATACTTCAAAAAAGTAATCGTAGCTATTGAAGCTGGCGATAAAGAAGCTGCACAGCAAGCTTTCTCTGTTGCTACACCTATCCTAGACCGTTACGCAACTAAGGGTCTAATCCACAAAAACAAAGCTGCTCGTCATAAGAGCCGTTTAGCTGCTAAAATTAAAGCGCTATAATTTGTTTTTGCAAGAATCTAAAAAACCGGCTTTGGCCGGTTTTTTTTTCGTTAAAATTTGGCTCTGCTACGCCGTATTCACACCGTTTCTAGTTCGGGGTAAAACTTTTTCAACATTGAGGCTATTTTTTTAGGAGAAAATGGTTTTACCACAAAGCCTTTGGCGCCTTTATCTATCGCTTCTTTAACATTTTCCACCGCCGAGTGGGCTGACACCATCACCACCTTAGTATCTGGGTTTAGCTGGTTAATTTGTGCAATTAACTCTTTACCATCGCCATCGGGTAACTCAATATCTAAAAAGATCATGTTATAATCTGCAGCGCGGCATTCATTAATACACTGCGCGGCTGTCGAGGCTTCTTTAACGTTCTCAATGCCTAAATGCATTAAGGTTTGGCTTAAGAAACTACGCACGGTACTAACATCATCAACGATTAAAATGGCAAGTTGCGTATGCATGGGTGATCCTTCTGGGCTAAAAGCAGTGTTTACAATATGCTATCATTTGCTTTAAATACAATTATTTACTTATTATAGAGAGCTAAGCCAAAAAGGCCAGATTTGCTTTATGTCGAAAACTACAAAAAAACAGTCATTACTCGGTAAAACACCACAACAAGCCAAAGCAAGGTCGCATACACAGCGTCCTCGCCCCACTCGCCAGCCAAATAATAACCATAAGGCCGCACCGGCTGCTGCTAATCAACCCGCGACCGCACAGTCAAAACGCGGTGTTTTAATTGCATCATTACTGCTGTTATTGTTGTTAATTTCATTTCCTAAACCCACTCTGCTCACCTATAAAAAATTAGATATGGTGAGCGAAAGTATTTTTTGGCCAGGGCTATTCGGTTATGGCACCACTTTAGTCGACTCAAACTTACGCCCTAAACTCGACAAGCAGCGTAAAGCGCTTTATTTATGTATTGATGCGAACAATCTAAAGAGCTGTCAAAAATATCAAATAGTGGCAGATAATGGTTTGTTTTCTGCAATAAAAGCCTTCTTTATTCATTAAAAAAACTAATCTGAAAATTTAAAATTACTTGGTTGAAAGGTGTGCAAAAGATCAACATAATGGCGCTCCTTTTTTCAACAACTGAACTATTGAAACGACCATGCTAAACGAGCTAGATTGGCTTTTAAACACGATATTACTTGCACTAGGTTTAGGTGCTTTCTTTATTAACCAACTTACATTACTGCGTATTGCCGCGGTGAGTGCGTGTGGTTTGTTATTTTTATCATTTAGCTTAGATCTGATGTCGTCGAGTATTATTTCAAATATGAGTTTGGTGTTGATCAATACTTTTTACTTGTTCAAAGTGTACACTTTTGGACAATTTAGTGTTACCCGACACTAACTACTTCCCCTTAGAATATTTTATAGCCCAGCATTGCTGGGCTTTTTTTTGCCTAGTATTTAATAACTCAGCTGAATGCCGCTATTGCTAAGGTATTAGCATAGTTAACCGCGACTGAATTAACGCCGCATAGTTGCTACTTTTACAACTAAAAAAGAGCCTAGTTGGCTCTTTTGTGGTTTGCTGCTTAGCAGCGCTCTATTTTTGTGCCTTAGCTTAATATAGGTGGCCTATTATCGGCCCACGGCGCGGCTTGCTCTAATTGCGCAGCCAGCGTAAGTAATTGCGCCTCACTGCCATACGCACCGGCAAACTGCACACCTATTGGCAAACCATTGTCATTCCAATGCAGTGGCACCGACATGGCGGGTAACCCTGTCATATTAAATAATGCCGCAATGGGGGATGCTTTTAGTACCTGCTGGACAAAGGCATCGTAGGGTTGATTTAAACTAAGCTCACCTATTTTTGGCGGCGGCGCTGTGGTTACTGGCGCTAAAATAACGTCGTAGTCGTTAAAAAACATATCAAAGGCTTGCCCGCCCTGATCAAACGCACTGCGCGCTGCGAGCATTTGCTGTGCAGTAAACCCTTTAGCCCGCTGTAAGTGCCCCCACACAATGGCTTCAAACTCATCTTCACGTGCCGCACGTCCGAGTTTTAATTCTCTGGCTTGTACCGCGTTCAGCATGCCACTTGACGTGGCAATCCCCATACCAGCAAACATTTGCTCCAGTGGCAGTGTTGGCTGTGCTTGCTCAACAATGTGCCCTAAGCTAGTCAGCAGTTTAATGGTTTTATTTAGCGCATCTTTACAGTCTTGATGTAACGGGTAGCCAAATGGGTGGCTGTCCATTAACGCAATTTTAAGGCGCTTGGGCTGTGCATTTACTGCAGCTAACATATCATCGTTAGCTAGCGTCACCCGCGAGCCTGGCTCAGCCCCTTGACTCAGTTGCAACAGTAATGCCGAGTCACGCACACTGCGTGTTAAGGCATGATGAACAGATAACCCCATAGAGCTTTCTAAGTTCGTGGGACCAGAGGCTACTCGGCCACGGCTGGGTTTAAGTCCAAATAGCCCGCAATGCGCGGCAGGTATACGAATCGAGCCGCCACCATCACTACCATGAGCGGCGGGTAATATCCTCGCCGCCACCGCCACCGCAGAGCCTGCCGATGAGCCGCCACTGCTATAACCCGTATTCCATGGGTTGAGCGTGTCGCCATGTAAGCTCGACTCCCCGGTAGGCGTTTGACCAAACTCAGGGCTGGTAAGCTTGGCCATAATGTTCAGCCCTGCGGCTTGATAGCGATTGACTAAGGTTGAATTTTCAGCCACTCGATTATCTTTAAAAAAACGGCAACCATTAGTGGTAATAGTACCGGCCATAGTTACGCCTAAATCTTTAAGCGCAAACGGCACGCCTAACAGCGGCGCGCGGGCCATTTTAGCTGTTCGCTGTGCAGTGCTTAATTGGTTTAACTTTTGTGCCTGCTCGCGTGCTTGCTGAAAATGATTAACGGCTATCATATTAAGCGCAGCATGGGCTTCAAACCGTGCAATTGCACTGTCGGTTAATTCTAATGGGCTTACATCGCCTTGGCGCAATAAATTCGCCATGGTCGACATATCCCAATTGTCATAGTCGTCTTGCCTCGGCTTAGCGGTTGCTGCAGCCGAAGCCTGACTTGAAAGCGATAAACCTAGCATAGACATGCTACCTAGTGCGCCACATGCTTGTATAAGTCGTCGTCTCGCTAAATTTACCTGCGTCATTACTTGCTACCCCATACCTTTTGTGGTGCTACCGCTTGGGCATTTAATTGCTCAATCACGCCGGCAATTTCATCAACATTTAAGCGGGCGCCTTTATCAATCGTGGGGCCGGTGCGCCAGCCATCACATAATGAAATACGTCCGCCTTGCGTTTCAAATATTTGTCCGGTGACGGCGCTTGATGCTTCACTGCCTAACCATACAACTAAAGGGGCAACATTTTCCGGTGCCCAAGCATCAAAGCTATCGTCTTGGGGTTTTTTCACCACATCTGGCATCGCCGATTCGGTCATTGCGGTACGCGCTGCCGGTGCCAATGCATTTACGGTGATCCCGTAACGGGCTAACTCCGTCGCTTGCACTAATGTTAGTGCAGCCACGCCGCCTTTCGCAGCCGAGTAATTAGCCTGCCCTACCGAGCCTTGCAAACCGGCACCAGAACTGGTGTTAATAATACGCGCCGCGACGGGGTTGCCCGCTTTGGCCTGATCGCGCCAACGGCGGCTTAAAATATTGGCTAAACAAAAGTGCCCTTTTAAGTGCACTCGCATCACCATATCCCAACCCTCTTCATTCGAATTAACAAACATACCATCGCGTAATACGCCGGCATTGTTCACCAATACATGCACTTCACCAAAGGCAGCAATCGCGTCATCTACTATCTGCTGCGCCGTGGCAGTGGTGGTAATGTCACTGCAATTAGCAATCGCATTACCGCCCGCGGTAACAATTTCATCAACCACTGCTGTTGCGGCATCAAGGCGAATGTCGTTCACTACCACATTGGCACCTGCTGCTGCAAAGGCCAATGCATAAGCTCGGCCTAAGCCGCCACCACTGCCGGTAATAATCACTGTACGTTGTTGGCAAATAGCCATAGCTTTCTCCTTAATTATAATCGTTCAATGATGGTGACATTGGCTAAGCCGCCGCCTTCACACATGGTTTGTAGGCCATAACGCCCGCCTGTCCGCTCTAATTCATGGAGTAATCCGGTCATTAAGCGCACCCCAGTCGCTCCCAGCGGATGCCCTAACGCAATGGCACCACCATTAACGTTGGTTTTTTCATGGCTGTAACCGGTTTCTTTTAGCCACGCCATGACCACAGAGGCAAACGCTTCATTAATTTCGACCAAATCAATATCATCAAGTGTTAGATTGGCTTTTTTTAATGCCGCAATAGTAGCTGGAATGGGCGCTCTAAGGTGCCAAATAGGATCATCTCCTAATACGCTTACATGATGAATGCGCGCACGTGGCGTGAGGTTGTATTTTTTTAACGCGCGCTCAGACACAATCAGCATCGCTGCTGATGCATCGCACACCGAGCTCGACACCGCAGCAGTAATGCTTGGAAAAGTAGGGTCTACTGGCTCCAGCTCTGCCATTTTAGCCAAATTGCTTTCTCTGGGCGTTTCATCGGCAGTTAACCCTGCAACCGCCACAATTTCGCGATCAAAGCGTCCCTCGGCGGCCGCCGCTAATGCACGGCGGTGGCTTTCTAACGCAAACACTTCCATATCGGCACGGCTTATGCCCCAATGATCGGCAATGCGTTGCGCCGCATAAAACTGATTAACCGGCGCATCGCCAAAGCGCGCATGCCATAGTTTACTCTCGGCAAACGGGGTACTAAAACCCAGCGGCTGCCCGGCAAGCATGGCTGACGAAATAGGAATTTGTGTCATGGTTTGCACACCGCCTACCGCAATCACATCTTGCGTGCCGCTCATAATCGCTTGCGCTGCAAAGTGCACTGCTTGTTGCGATGAGCCACATTGCCGATCAACCGTGGTGCCCGGCACATTCATTGCTAACCCCGCCGCTAACCAGCTGGTGCGAGCAATGTTTCCCGCTTGCGAGCCAATTGTATCGACACAGCCAAAAATGACATCATCGTAATCTGCTGCGGGAATGTTATTGCGCTCAACTAACGGCTTTAATACCGCCGCCCCTAGGTCGATGGCATGCATATGGGCCAAGCCGCCTTTACGCCGGCCTGTTGGAGTACGTAATGCATCTACAATATAAGCATGAGTCATAATGCGCCCTCAAATGTTTTAGCAGGGGCTAGATCAACATCAGAATTAAGTACATAATCTTGCACTCTGGCGCGGTGAAAAATGCTATCCCCCCAACTATTATTCAGTGCCCAACTGCGCTTCATAAACATTTGTAAGTCCACTTCCCAGGTATACCCCATCGCACCATGAATTTGAATCCCATGGCGCGCTGCCAGTGCTGCCGCTTCACTACAAAAGTTACGTGCTTGAGACACATGCACATCCGCCAACGGGTGGTTGTTTTCCAGCGAACACGCCGCGCGATACAATACCGGTTTGGCAATTTCAATTTTTCCAGCCACATCGGCTAAGTGATGTTTTACAGCCTGAAAGCTACCAATGGCTTTGCCAAACTGCTTACGCTGCACACTATAATCAACGGTTAAATCGAGCATCCGCTGCGCTAAGCCGAGTAATTGTCCAGCTACCGATAGCGCGCCACGATTAAGCGCGTCATGCCAAATTTTTTCACCCGCAGCACCGTTGGCAATACAGGTGTCGGCGCTAGGTTGCCAAGTGACTTGCGATAACCGGCGCGACGCATCAATACTTAAGTTAACCACGTTATCCACTTGCTCACGCGGCACTAAATGCACTTCATCGCCGTGCTGCATTAATAATACCTGCGCCAAATGCGCATCCGACACCAGCTCACTGCACGAATGACCAATGGCTAAGCGCAGCTCACCGGCACAGATTTTAGCTAAGTAATCGGCTTTGCACGCCACACTATCATCAAGCGCCGAAAATACGCCACTGCCGACATAAGCCGTATCGGCAAGGGAGTCGGGAATAGCGTAGTAACCTAGCTCTTGCGTCATTAATGACCACGCTATGTCGCCCATGCCCAAGCCACCAAATTGCTCAGGCACCGATAACGCCGTGAGTCCTTGCTCTGCCATTTTATTGCGTAACTCGGGAGAGCGACCCGCGTCGGTTTCCCATATTTCGCGTAATGCTTCCGGTGCCGCCTCAGTCATTAAAAAGCGGCTGATAGCTTCACGAAACATTAATTGATCTTCTGTAAAGGTAAAATCCATAGTGTCACTCACTATCTAGGTAGGCCAAGCACACGCTCAGCAACAATATTGCGTTGAATTTCATTGGCGCCCGCATAAATTGGGCCCGCTTGAGAAAACAAAAAGCCGTTTAACCAATAGCCATGCTCTGCGGCAAGAGGCGCCGACGACAATAATTCGCCCGTTGCGCCCAAAATATCCATCGCCGTTTGATGAATAAGCAAATCCAGCTCAGACCAAAACACTTTATTAAGGCTTGATTCGGCGCCAATTTTATCGCCTCGGCTGATGCGTCCAACGGTGTTATACGCCGACAATGCATACGCTTCGGCATCCGCCCAACATTTAGCTACCGCAGCGCCAATGGCAGGATCGCGATCGGCCGCCGCTTTGTTATCACGGTATAGTTGCACCAATTTGCGCACCGGTTGTTGAAAACGCGCCGGCGAGCGCAGCAGTAATCCCCGCTCAAAGCCGGCAGTAGCCATGGCCACATGCCAGCCTTTGCCGTCTTCACCAATGCGATTTGCTACCGGAACTTTAACGTTATCAAAAAATATTTCGGCAAAGGCATCTTCACCATCAAGGGCTTTAATTGGGCGAATAGTGACGCCCTCTGCATCCAACGGCACCATTAAAAAAGACAAGCCGTGGTGGCGCTGTGATCCCGCTTCAGAGCGAAACAAACCAAACGCCCAATCAGCGTACGTCGCCCGCGTAGACCAGGTTTTTTGGCCATTAATAATGTAGTGGTCGCCACTCAACGTCGCTTTACTACTAATGTTAGCCATATCAGAGCCAGCATTGGGCTCAGACCACGCTTGCGCCCACATGTCTTCGCTGGATGCCATACGCGGTAGAAAATGGGCTTTTTGTTGCTGCGTACCAAATTCAAGTAACGTAGAGCCCAGTAATAGTTGCCCATTTTGGTTCACTCGACCCGGCGCACCGGCGCCGTAATATTCTTCTTCAAAAATAAGCCAATCAATTAAGTTACAACCGCGACCGCCATATTCTTTAGGCCACATCACCATAGATAATCCAGCTTGGTGTAACTTACGCTCCCACTGGCGGTGCAACTCAAAGCCTTCTTTGGTGTCGTAGGTGGGCAGTTTTTCTTGTGGCACATTGTCTGCCAGCCACTGGCGCACTTCCATACGGAAGCTTTGTTGTTCTGGGGTAAAAGTTAGTTTCATAGTCGGCCTCAAAAATTCGCGTCGCGCTTGTCGACAAACGCGCGGCGGGTTTCAGCAGAATCTGGGCTGGTATAGGCTTGTAGTGTAAACCCTTGCTCCCAACGGTATTTGGCTTCTAAATCACCATCCTCAATGCCATTCAAGCTTTCTTTGGCGATACGGATCATATCAGCGCTTTTAGCGGCAATTTTGCTAGCAATTTCCAGAGCGGCATCACGTAATTGTGCTTTTGGTACAATACGCTCAATAAAGCCGTATTTGTCGGCATCTTGCACCGTAATCGTGTCGCCAGTAAAAAACAGGTAACGTACTTTTTGCACCGGAAATAAGCGTTGTAAATGCGCGCCGCCGCCCATCGCACCGCGGTCTACTTCAGGTAATGCAAAGGTGGTGCATTCTGACGCCACCACAATATCGGCAGCGCCGGTAATGCCAATGCCACCACCGAGCACATAACCATGCAGGGCAACAATCACTGGAATGGGGCACAAATGCACCGCCTTGAAAGTTTCGTAATTACCGGCATTAACGCTGACAATACGCTCCGGGTATTGATCTAACTCTTTAATATCCACACCGGCGCAAAAACCACGCCCTTCTGCGCGAATAATTAATACCCGCGCAGCAAAGTCTTTACCAATGCTGTTAACAAGATCAGCGAGCGCTTGCCATTCCACACTGTCAAGTGCGTTAACCGGTGCTTTATTAATAATTATTTCGGCAATACCATTTTCGATATGGCTAGTAAATGCTGGGTTCATAGCTTAGGCCTCTTGTTCGACTGACCGGTTAGTCCGGCGCATTAACAGTTGCTCAAGGCAAGTATCTGCCTCGGCGATAATTTCGTTTATCAGCGTTTCAACGCTGGGTAAGGTGTCGATTACCGCCGCGACTTGGCCGCTGGGTAAAATACCTTCATCGGGTTTACCCTCAACCATGGATTTTTGAATTAACACTGGTTGATTAGCCGACATCACTAAGGTGGCAGCCGCTTTAGGATCTTCCCGTAAACCATTAATGAATACTTTGAGCATATGTAGCGATGTCATGCCGGTTTCTTGTTGCCACTGACGAGCACTTTTTAATGCCAGCCATAAGCGTTTCGTTCCACCCGCGCGCTCTAAGTCATCAATAAACGGCGTGTTGATCATGCGATGCCGCAGGCCATCTACCGCGGTAGAAATGCGAATATCGGCACTGTCTTGGGTATCCAAATAACGCTGCTGAGTAATTTTCGGTGTCGGTGCATCACTGGTCAGTAAAAAACGAGTACCCATTGCCATGCCTGCAGCGCCTGCGCCTAACACCGAAGCTAAGCCTCGCCCGCAGGAAAAACCACCCGCAGCAATCACCGGCACTGACACCGCATTTAATACTTGCGGTAACAAAATAGTACTCGGTACGCTGCCAGTATGACCGCCACCTTCACTGCCTTGAATGGTGATCATATCGGCGCCCATTGCCACCGCTTTTACCGCATGTTTTACCGCGCCCACGGTGGGAATACACAGTACCCCTGCCGCTTTCAGGCGGGCAATAGTGGCTTTATCAGGGCCGCGTCCGTAACTCACTGCACGTAATTTATAGGCAATGGCTAAATCCAGACATTGCTGCGCATTTTCTTGAAACATATGAAAATTAAGACCGAAATTGCTGGTTCCGGTCGCTGCAATAACTGTTTTTATCGCGCTTTCTACTTGTTCAGTGCTCATCGTCGCGCCCGCTAAAAAACCAAAACCGCCCGCGCGCGTTGTTGCTATAACCAGGTTTGCATCAGAGACCCAACCCATCGCCGTTTGAATAATCGGGTAACGACAGCCCAGTGCCTCTGTTAACGGCGTACTCCAACGGGTATCAGCCATATTGCTCTGTGTGCTCATGGTTAGTTTTCCTTGGCTGCTGATTTATTCGCGTTCGCCATCGCTTTAGCATCATAACCGCCTAACCGATCGCCTGAGATTGTTTCGTTATGCGCATGAGCAAAATGATGTAAGCCAAATGCCATATCCATGGTTGAGCGCTTACCCATTAAATCTTCGGCGTTATTAATCACTTGCTTGGTAAGTTGCAAACCCAGTCGTGGCATTTGTGCAATGCGATTTGCTAGTGTAAAGGTGGCTTCTTGTAAGTTTTCGCTCGGTACTACGCGGTTCACCATGCCCATTTGATAAGCACGGTCTGCCGACATGCGGTCGCCGGTAAATAAAAACTCTTTGGCAATACGCGGGTTAAGTTCATGCACATGGGCAAAGTATTCCACCCCAGGAATGCCCATGCGTACCACGGGATCCGAGAAAAACGCGTTGTCATCGGCAATAATTAAATCGCACACCCATGCCAGCATTAAGCCCCCCGCTACACAGGCACCTTGAACCATAGCGATGGTCGGCTTAGGTAAATCACGCCAGCGACGGCACATTCCTAGGTACACTTCATGTTCACGGGCGTACAAAAACTCGCCACCCGGCTTATTAGCGTGATCGTAAAAAAGCGTGGTGCGCTCAAAGCTTTTATCAACATCGCGCCCAGGGGTGCCGATGTCGTGGCCAGCAGAAAAGTGCTTGCCGTTACCAGCCAGTACAATCACTTTTACTTCGTCGTCGTTACACGCTAATTGCAACGCTTTATCTAATGCGTAGGTCATTTGCGAGTTTTGCGCGTTGTTATATTCTGGGCGATTCATGGTGACTACAGCCACCTGCTCACGCACTTCATATAACACCACGTCATCGATTGTTTGAACGTGACTCATTATGACTCCTCAGGGCGTACACCCGGTGGGTTGTCTTTTAGTTGCTTGGCGCGCAGGTTATGCGGATCTAATTTAGCAATTAACGCTAATTGCTCCGCGGTTGGCGCAGCGGTAGTTGGGGTGTGTTCCTCAACGTGAATTTCAAAGCCGGTTTTTTCAATCACTTCTTTTACGCTCACTCCAGGGTGCACGCTGACTAAGCGCAATTGATGCTCTGGCCCTTGCCAATCCATCACACAAATATCGGTGATCACTAAACGAATATCGACATCCGATAACTGATACCCTTTTGGCAAACGCGCTGGGTTGTAACCAATAGAACACACCACATCACATTCTTGCGCTACAAATACGCGCTTACTGTGATTGGGCACAAAAAACGAGTTGGCATGGCTAATCGAGTTACCCGGCAAACCACGCACCCCTAACATTTGAATTTTTGGCTTAGCGTATTCACCGCCGAGCGCTGAAATATTACATTGGCCGTACTGATCAATTTGTGTTGGCCCTATCATGGCATGGCGTTTACGGCTCCACACATTGTCAAAAATGCGGGAAAAACCCATCCACGTTTCGTTGCGCTGTACAAAGTCGTCAGCGCGCGGGCCAATGGGGTTAGGCTCACTTAGTAAGTAAGCTTCTGAGTCGGTCATCATTAAATCTGGGTTGTTGGTGCTCATTGAGACACTTGCCGCTAAACGCGGGATCACGCCAATGCCGGTGGCAAGTACTTCACCGTCGTTATCAAATGCGGTTGCTGCGGCACAAATCATTAATTCTGCCAAGCTGTATTGAGTTGCTGTCATGTTAATGTCCTGCCTTAGTAACGGGTGTTCGGGATTTGACGGATCGCCTCGATGCCGCCTAAATTAGCTTGGTACTCTTGCTCTGATTTATTGTTAATAAACTCAGCAAAGTAAGCACTAAAGCCGCCTTCTTTTGCGTATTTGTTATACTGCAGCAAGTGTTTATTATCGATGCCGTAAAACGGTGCACAGCTGGTAGGATGCGCACCACCGGGAACTTCACATACCGCGGTTGTTAAACTGCGCTCCCAAAATACCTTGTCTGCCGCGGTGCGATCATAAAAGTGCTCACTGCTCACCAGTTTGTCGCAGGTGATGTAGCTTTTATTTGCCGCGCGCACAATCCAATCGTCTAGGTAATGATCGGGGCCTGAGATCTGACACACACCACGCTCATCGGCATGATCAACATGCACCAGTGCCGCATCAAGTTTCAGTGCTGGCATGGCGACCCACTCTTTATCATCATAGGGGCTATCAATCACTTGAATATCGGGGTTATGGGTCAATACATCGGTGCCTAAGCCTACTTGCGTGGGAATATACGGGCAGCCCCATGCTGCAGCACGCAGACCCAGTAATAGCATGCCTTCATCGATTTCCATTAGCTCAAGCTCACCTTGCTCGCGCGCTTGACGAAAAAACGGTTCCAGTGGAATGAAATCCAGCGAGACAAACGCAAAGATCAGCTTTTTTACTTTACCGGCAGCACACAGCATGCCCACATCGGCACCGCCATAGGCGACGATGGTTAGATCTTTCAGATCTGATTTTAAAATTTCACGAATTAGCGCCATTGGTTTGCGACGCGGACCCCAGCCGCCAATACCAATAGTCATACCATCACGCAGCTCTGCCACCATCTGTGCGGTTGTTGTTGTTTTATTCATTATTTTTCTCCTACTGAGAAATCGTGGCCCCACAGGCTCACTCGGCTAAATTCAAAAGCGCAATGCTCTTCCCAGTTATCAACTTGCAAACCACCAAAGCCATACTCTAAATCGAAGCCCGATGGTGTTTTCATATAAAACGAGGTCATTTTGTCGTTCAGGTGCTGGCCTAAAGTGGCCGAAAGCTGTACTTGATGCTGCTGCTGTCTGTCGTGTGCGCGGCCCACTTCGGTCATGTTTTCCACTTCCACCATGGCATGCACACAGCCACTAGGGGCTGGAAACTCACAAATCGCTAAACTGTGATGCCGCGCGTTACCACAGTGCATAAAGTAAATGCGAATCGGGTCGGCCTCTGGTGCCGGTTTAAAATTAAATAAATCTGATAATGCAAACCCCAACACGTCGGTTAAAAACGCAAAGGTTTCGTCAAAATTTGGTGCTGGCAGCACGGTGTGGCCTAAGCCCATCTCACCGGTAACAAATGCAGGCACACCTTGAGGAGAAATAAACGGTTGGCAGTCAGACACATGACCCCAATACAGCTCGTGACGGTTACCCGCAGGGTCATTCACAATCAGTATGCTTTGAACGCGGCGCTGCGCGCATAACGCTGCTCCGGCTTCTTCAAAGGCAATGCCCTTATCGAGTAACGTTTGTTTCGCTTCGTTATAAGCCGCTGCGCCTGTCAGTTCCCAACCAGAGGCAAAATAGCGTTTGTCTGCACCGGGCTGCACTAACATGCGATATGGACGCTCATCCATTTTGATATAGAAGCCACCGTCGTCAGTTGGCGCCGTCATCATCCCTAATACTTGCTCTGCGTAGTGTTGCCACTCATGTGGCGCGTCAGTTTGTGCTACGAAATAACCTAAAGCGCGAATATCCATGAACCCTCTCTAACAAAATTGTGATTAGGTTCATTATTAGGGCAAATTACTATTGCTTCATCGTCCATTGAGACTAACCCTCAACACGAAAAAAAAGCATTAAATGTCATAAACTTAAATCTAAAAAACAAAAAGCCGCGGCACCCTAAAGGGGCGCAGCGGCGTGCTATTTTATACTCTGTTGATACGCGTTAGCGGTACAGAATCACCAAATCGTTGATCACACTCGGTTTGTCATTGCCAAGCACATGAATGTTCATTTCTAGGGTTAACTGCACCCCTTTATGTGACATGCTGATGTCTTTTACCTTACTGCGGCCATGAATGGTTGCACCTGCAGGCACCGGAGCTGGAAAGCGTAAGCGGTTTGAGCCATAGTTAACCATGGTATTAAAGCCTGTGATTTCAAACGGTAAGGCAATGGTTAAGCGCGACTGTAGCACTTGCACTAATGAACCATGGGCTATGGTGGTTTTAAACGGGCTCTGTGTTTTGGCACGCTCAGGATCGGTGTGTAGCCAATAATCATCCCCCGATAAATCGGCAAACGCGTTAATCAAGTCTTGATCAACCACCAGCTGATTACTCCAGTCGGTAAATTTATTATCGGCCAATGCATACAAGGCACTGAGGTTACTAAGCGGCACTTTAACTTGCCCTTTGTCGTTGCGCTCCAGTGCTTCAAGCGGATCGCAATAGTCACGTACGCCGCCGGCATTGTCGCATGAAGTAAATCGCAATAAGGTGTCGCCATCGCGAGTTACTTTGTCAAATACCGGTTTTACCGCCATGCCTATTTTAATGTCTTGCTCTGCAACATCGATAAGCGTGGTGTTAATGCGTACCCCTTGCGCCAGCTCAACCACCGCTAATGCTTGCGGCATTTCGTCACTAAATTCTGGCAACGTGGGAATGCGTGTCAGCGTGTATGAGTACAACGTGCCTTCACCACTCACTTGCTGCCATTGCAAGTCGTGCGCCAAGCAATGCGTACAGTGCTTGCGGGGAAAAAACACCCAGCCTTGGCACTGCTGGCACTGCTGAATTTTTAATTGATTGTCGTTAAGCGCCTGCCAAAATGGCGCTGAAATAGCTGTTGCTACTGGCATAGGTTTTAACGTTGCCATGCTAGCCTCCTTGTAATATCAATGCGCCCTGCTCACTCATGACGCCACCGGTGCCACTGACAAATACATTGTCGCAGCCTTTTAGTTGACGTTTCTCAGCAGAGTTTGAAATTTGATGGAAAGCCTCAATAACTTGCGAATATCCTCCAGCGGCGGCCGCTTGACCAAAACTAAGTTGCCCACCATGGGTGTTCATCGGAAAGTCACCTTTAAAGGTAAGGTTATGCTCTTTAATAAAGCGCATGCCTTCCCCTTTAGGACAAAAGCCGGCATCTTCAAGTGACAGCAACACGGTGATGGTGTAGCAATCGTAAATTTGCGCCGCATGAATATCTTGTGGTGTTAGCCCAGCCATGCTAAACGCACGCTTTGCCGCTTCGGCCACTGGCGTTACTGTCATATCTTGCGCGTAGGATGGCGATTTAAATGATAAACGCTCACCAAAACCGGTAATAAAAGCGGGACGTTTTTTTGCTCTTGCAGCCACTTCTTTAGAAGCCACAATAACCGCTGCGCCGCCCGATACCGGCATCACTATTTCAAGTACATGCAGTGGATCGGCGACCATTTTAGAAGCGAGTACTTGGTCAACCGTGAGCTCTTTACCTTTAAAAATAGCGTCGCGGTGGTACTGCGCATTAAAGCGCTGATCAACAGCTATTTTCGCCATCGCTGCCTGATCGTAGCCATATTGCGCTGCGTAACGCTGTGCAATCATTGCATAACCGCTGTTTTGCCCCATATGCCCATAAGGCAAATCAAACTCCGCTTCGGGCGCGCCAAATGCCGTACTGTGCCCCCCATAACGCATTGCTTGCGCCATCCAAGCGGGATCTTCATTGGGGCCCATGGGTGCCATACGCGCGGGAATAACACACAGTACCGCTTGGCATAATCCCAGCTCAATCGCCGCCGCGGCACGCCAAATTTGTGCAACGGCGGTACAGCCTCCTAAATCAACTACTTCGGCAAAATTGACTTCAATGCCTAAATATTCCGCGGCCATTGCCGGTACAAACACCGACGCTTCATGAAAGTGCGGGCCGTTAATCACCAAGCCATCTAAATCACTTTTTTGTAGCCCAGCATCTAACAATGCTTGGTTTGCTAAGTCAGCCACTTGTTCTAAGTGGAACATTTGCGGTGCAGTTTGGTATTTTTCTGGTTTATATTGCGCCGCCCCCACAATCGCGGCGTTTCCTGCTAAGCCCATTAGCTGCTCTCCTTATCACTTCTAAACGGTAAAAACCCGGCCGCTTGTAACGCTGCATCACTGTATGGCTGATAACAGCCTAACTTATCGTTACGCACAAAAATGGGTTCGTTACAGGCAATAGGATCATAGCCTTGTTTTTGTAAGTCTACTTTACGCAGCTTATAGGTGGATGTCATGTCGGCCGCTTTGCTCACTCGCACAAATTGAGGGGCCGCGTAGTTCGGCACTTTTTCTTGTGTTAAAGCATAAAACGCGTCGGCATCGAACTGCCGTCCTGGCTGCATCACAATCGCCGCCATGCCTGCACGACCTTCATTTTCAGGCACCTGTACGCCATAAATATTAACCAGCTCAGCGCCTTCGTATTCGGCCAGTGCTGTGGCCACTTCTTGCGATGAAACATTTTCACTTTTCCAGCGATATGTGTCGCCAATGCGATCGACAAAATAAAAATAACCGTTGTCATCGTAGCGCAGTAAATCGCCCGAGCGCCAATAGGCGTCACCTTGCTGAAACACATTGCGTAAAATTTTCTGCTCAGTGCCTTGTTTTGAGGTATAGCCCTCAAAGCGCCCGCCACCAAAATCAGGCATGTTAATGATCATTCCCAGCCCTTCCCCCACTTCGCCGGGTTGGCAAAGTACATAGTGGCCGTTCGCATCTTTAACATGGGTTTCGGTTTCGGTGTCAAACTTCACTAACCTAAAATTAGTGCGATCCCAGCGTGGCACGCGTCCACAGGAGCCGATGTAATTATCTAAGTTAAGTAAGTTAGTGTTCGCTTCGGTTGAACCCCACCCTTCCAGTATATCCATATCACCAAAGTACTCAAGCCAGCGCCGCCAACTGGTTTCGGTTAAACCAGCCCCTAACATACAGCGCAGTTGATGATCTTTTGGTTTTACTCCCGTCGCTTCAGCGTAGTTCAACAGGTAGCGGCAAATCTCACCTATATATTGGCAAACGGTAATGTTATGCGTTTGAATATCATGCCAAAACTGCCTAACACTAAATTTGCGCCTGACCACGATGCTCGCTCCAGCGGCCAGCGCCGTTGATGTCACTGAGGTCGCCGCCGCCCCATGATAAAGCGGTAAACAGCAATAAAATACATCGTTCGGTGTAGCGTCAATGGTTTCCACCATCACATCACCCGAGGTTAACCAACGCATATGACTGTAAATCGCCGCTTTTGGTAATCCGGTGGTGCCTGAGGTAAAAATAAGTAACGTGGGGGTTTCACCTACGGTCGAGCCGCGAGCCTGCTCACAAGGCGCATCGCTGCGCGCGGCAATATCGCTGTCAAAGCGGTCATCAATCCACGCTGGCAGCGTGGGTTTATCAACCACTTCATCATCGCCGAGCAACCAAATAGACTTATTTGCCAGCTCGGGGGTGTCAATAAAACGCTGTACGCACTCTTCACCGACGATCACCACTTTGGCTTCAGTGGTATTCACTGCATGCTCAAGTACACTGCCCTGCACTTGCGTGTTAATAAAGGCAACCACCACACCTAACTTAGTTAAGCCAAACCAGGCAAAGAAAAATTCCGGGCGGTTTTCTATTGCTATAGCGCATACATCGCCTTCCATTAATCCGCGCGCCTGTATTGCTTTTGCGTATTTAGTTGCTTGGGCATCCACTTCGCGATAGCTGTAGCTGTTACCTTGATAATACAAAAATGGCGCCTCACCTTGCGCTGCTGC
The DNA here is from genome assembly GCF_041613455.1 of Pseudoalteromonas sp. Classification (GTDB taxonomy): domain Bacteria; phylum Pseudomonadota; class Gammaproteobacteria; order Enterobacterales; family Alteromonadaceae; genus Pseudoalteromonas. The sequence continues at coordinate 47,753 of NZ_JBFJHD010000003.1, forward strand.
TTGCGCTTCTAAGCGATCGGCGATGCTGTACTTTTGCGATGGCGCTACCGAGCGTACCGCAAGGGCACGCTTATCCATTTTTTGTTGTGTTTCGGCTCTTGATACTGGTGCGTTGTCGAGACTGCCAGCATAAGGAATTTTATTATTATGCAAAATATAATCTCCTTTGGTGTTAATCAACGAACGCGAATTTTAGGTGCCGGGGTATCACCCCGCATGGTCCGTAAAAACTGTTCAACTGGCGCGGGCGTTGCCACTTCGGGTAACGCATCGGGGTTAGGGCGATGCTGCCAAAATGACTGCCATGAGGGAAACAAATCATGAAAGGTGCCGGTGTAGGGCTCGCGACCCGGCCAGCGCATTTTCATATCGCCAATCGGCGCTGAATTAATATCGCTGGCATACCAATAACAGGGAAGACGACGGCGGAAATACCACACGCCATCAATACGTTGGTAATCGTCCCAATACAGCATTTGCATCAGCACCCATTCCCGTCCGGTTTCATGTTCATTTTTAGAGTACACCACACCAATGGCGTTGTTTTCGTCAACAAACTCAATAATGTGCTGACCTAAATGATGCGAGGTGCCGGTAAATTGGTCGCGCAGTGTTGAGTCAACCCAGGCTTTTAAATGTGCTCGGCCGCTTTTGCCGCCCCCGACGCGTACGTCGGGAGCAAATAGGCCAACATGGGCGTCAATGTCGCGCATATCTAATGACAACGCGTATTTACCCGCGAGCTGACGAATTGACTCAATAGACTCTAGGCGGTCAATGCGTTGTTCAAGGCTTAAACTTAAGTCACTCATATTCACTCCTAGATAAAGGCCATGCCGCCATTGACGGCGATATTTTGGCCGGTAATAAAGCCAGAATCATCACCCGCTAAAAAGCCTGCCACTTTGGCAATGTCTTCACCTTCGCCCATGCGAGCAAGTGGAATGGATGCAATCATTTGCTGTGTCCACTCTTCTGGAATATCGGCCATCATGGGGGTATTAGTGGGCCCAGGTACTATGGTATTTACGCGAATTCCTGCTGGCGCTAGTTCGCGTGCCATGCTGCGCGTCAGCCCCATAACTCCTGCTTTTGAAGCACAATAATGACTTGGGCCTTCACCGGTTAATGCCGCCGTGCTGGAGACATTAATAATGCACCCCGATCCTTGGGCTTGCATAACTTTGGCCGCCTCACGACAACATAAAAAAGTACCGGTTAAGTTAACTGCAATCACTTTGTCCCAGTTTTCATCTGGCGTATCTACAAATGCATCAATAGAGCCGACACCGGCCACATTGACTATGGCATCGAGTCGGCCAAATTTTTCTACCACTGTGGCAATGGCATCGCGTACCGATTCGCTGTTAGCAATGTTGGCGGTAATTGCCACAATATTGCCGGCCACTTTAGAGTTAATATCATTAACGCTGGCATTTAATGTGTCGGCGTTAATATCTACCGCAGCGACATTCGCGCCTGCAGCTGCAAAATAACTGACTACTGATTGGCCAATGCCTTGCCCTGCACCTGTTACTAGCACAACTTGATCCTGATGTTTCATTTTTATCCCCTTGTTTTTCTCAAGCCAATTTGGCGTACCTAGAGCAACATTTGCAGTCGCAGCTCTATTAATTACCCGTTAATACTGAAAGATGTAATAACAAGCAGCATCGTCCAACAAGACTAAGCTCAGCAAACAAAATAGTGGTCTAAATGGACGATGTTTTAAGCAGGTGTGGCACGCAGTATGGAGTAGGAAAATTATATAAATCAGCACAGGTGATGGCGCTTCGTTACCTGTTTGAACGGCAAAATTAGGAGTAAGCGTTTTGAATCAGCAAACACCCAATCCAGGCAATGCGCAGGATTTACCGTTACCACTGGGACACTTTGTTACCCTAGAGAGCGGCCTAAAATTACATTATTTAGAGCAAGGCCAAGGGCCTGTGGTTATTTGGCTGCATGGCAGTGGTCCGGGTGCCAGCGGTTTTAGTAACTTTAAAGGTAATTACCCTGAATTTGCTGACGCGGGTTATCGTAATATTGTGCTCGACTTACCCGGTTTTGGCCGCTCTGATAAACCCGATGACGTTAATTACGATTTGGCATTCTTTGTGACTGCACTAAATGGCTTTATTAGCGCCCTTGCGCTACCTAAAGTAACGTTATTAGGCAACTCATTAGGCGGCGCGATTGCGCTGGGCCAAGCACTTGATCACCCCGATACCGTAGAGCGCCTCATTTTAATGGCTCCAGGGGGCGTTGAAGAGCGCGAAACTTACTTTGCGATGGAAGGCATAGTGCGCATGGTAGAAGTATACAGCCGAGGCCCTATGGGGGTTGCGCAAATGCGCGAAGTGATGTCGTTACAACTTTTTGATTCAGAAGTGCTTTCTGATGATATATTAGCTGAGCGTGCCGCCGTGGCAGTCACACAACCGGCTAATTTATTTACCACTATGATGGTGCCAAACATGACCGAACGGCTTGGCGAGCTGAACTGCCCAGTGCTTGGTTTTTGGGGCACTAACGATAAATTTAACCCCCATCAAGGCATGCATAAAATTTTGGATAACGTACCCACAGCACGCTTTATTATGCTGAACCGTTGTGGTCATTGGGTTCAAGTAGAACATCAACGCTTGTTTAACAGCAGCTGCATTGATTTTCTACAGCACGGCTAATACAGCACCTCAAATAACATAAATAATAAGAGGTATTAATCTATGTCACATTATCAGCACTTGCTTAAACCGGGGGAAATAGGCGGATTAACGCTGCGCAACCGCATTATGATGGCGCCAATGGGCTCTAATTATGCTGATCCAGATGGCCATTGTAGCGAGCGTATTCAAGCGTTTTATGAAGCCAGAGCAAAAGGCGGTGTCGGCCTTATTACCATGGGCTCAATTGCCATTGCATTTCCCGCAGGCACTGCCGAGCCTTATCAGGTGGGCATTTCAAAAGATGAGTTTATTCCGGGGCTAACCGCACTTACCGAGCGAGTGCACAAACATGGCGCTAAAATTGCGGTGCAATTGCAACATGCGGGAAAAACCGCAGTACGCGATTTAGCCGAAGGGCGCGAGTTATGGGTCCCTTCCATGCCGCCCGCGCCACCAAAAAACGATATCATGCAAGCAGTGACCCCCACAGAGTTAAGCACCTTTGTACGCCCCGCTGCAGATAAACCGGTTACCATAAAAGTAATGGAAAAAGCCGATATTGCGCAAATGGTAGAATGGTTCGCCGCCGCAGCAAAACGCGCTCAGCAAGCGGGCTTTGATGCCATTGAGCTACACAGTGCGCACTCGTATATTTTGGCGGGCTTTTTATCAAGTTATTATAATAAACGCGATGACGAGTATGGCGGCAGTATTGAAAACCGCGCCCGGTTACTGCTCGAGGTAATCGCGGCAATACGCGAGCGCGTCGGTAATGACATGCCACTTTGGGTACGCCTAGACGCACACGAACTCAATACCCCAGGCGGCATTACCCTTGAAGACTGTATTGCCGTAAGCAAGCTGGTTGAACACGCGGGTGTCAATGCGGTGAGTATTTCAGCTTATGCCACATTAACTAACGGCTCTGCATTTACCGCCGCGCCGCTGGTGCATAAACCGGCGGGCTTTTTAGACTGGGCAGCCGAGGTAAGTAAAGCGGTCTCGATACCAGTAATCGCGGTGGGCCGCCTTGAGCCCGATGTTGCCGATGCAGCGATTGCCAGCGGTAAATGTCAATTTGTGGCTATGGGACGAAAACTCTTAGCCGACCCTGAATTACCAAATAAACTCAGCGCCAACCGTGCCGACAATATTCGCCCCTGCATCTATTGTTATGTCTGCGTGAGCCAAGTGTTTATTAATCAGCGGGTTAAATGTGCGGTTAATGCCGCCACCGGGAAAGAATTTCAACTCAAGGTCATTATGACCGATAAAGCAAAACACATCGTAGTGATTGGCGGCGGCCCGGCGGGTATTGAAGCGGCTGTTACCGCCAGTGCGCGCGGTCATAAGGTCACCTTGTTAGAGCGCAGTAATCGCTTAGGTGGCACGTTATTTTTTGCCGCGCTGGCCTACGCTGAAAATGGCAAGTTACTTGATTACCATTTAAATCAACTGGCGCAATCTAAGGTCACAGTAAAGCTCAACACCACGGCAACCCCGCAATTAATTAGCAGCCTAAAGGCCGATGAAGTATTAGTGGCAACCGGTGCTAGCCGAGGCATGCCCAAAAATATACTCGGCACAGATTTAAACCATGTATGGTCGGGTGAACAATTGCGACAATTACTCACCGGTGATGTCAGCGCGCATACCCGTAATAAACTAACCGTGCTGCAACGCTTAATGCTGGCAGCGGGTAATGCCCTTGGTTTAACTAAACAGCTGAGTAAATTACAACGCTTATCCCATTTATGGATGCCGCTTGGCAAGCAGGTCACGATTGTGGGCGGTGGCTTAGTGGGCTTAGAGTTGGCTGAGTTTTTAGCCGAGCGTGGCCGTCAAGTCACGGTGATTGAGTCCGCACGCAACTTAGGCACTGAGCTGAGTATTGTCAGGCGCTGGCGCGTGCTGGATCATGTTAAACAACTCGGTGTCACCTTAATTACTGAAGCACAAGTCACCGCTATCGACACTAAAGTAGTTCACTATACACGCGCTGAGCAAGCCCACAGCTGTGTTGCCGACAGCGTAGTGATGGCCACCGGTATTAGCGCTGACAGTCGCTTAACCAATAGCTTAATGGCTGCGGGCCATACGGTGCAAGATATCGGCGATTGTCATAGCGTCGAATACATAGAAGGGGCTATTAGCAGTGGTTATAAAGCGGGCTTAAACTGCTAAGCCCCCCGGATAAATTAATCTAGGGGCGCTTGCCCCTGTTTTATTTGCATAATGGCCGAGCTACCTGCCCTTTGCATCATTAACCCTGTTACGGGCTTAGCCAAGCTAGCTATCACTCCTTTTACAGCGAGAAAACAATTCATGAACAATGCTATAGATTTAACTAATAAAGTCGCCCTCGTGACCGGTGCCGCGCGCGGTATAGGTAGAGCAATTTGCCAAGCCCTAGTTGATGCGGGGGCCACGGTGATAGCCACCGATATTTTGCCAGCCGAGGTGGAGCAAATGGCGCAACAGCTTGGCAACCAAGTGACAGCGATGACACACGATGTCACCGACGAACAACAGTGGCAATCCATTGTTGCGGCCACTTTAGCGCAGCATCAAAAAATAGATATCTTAGTCAACAATGCCGGTATTTTACTGTTTGCCACACTTGAAACCACCGAGCCACAACAGTTTCGTAAATTAATCGATATTAATATTACCGGCACCTTTTTAGGCTTGCACAGCGTGATCCCCTGTATGAAACAAGCCGGCAGTGGTGCCATTGTAAATATCTCTTCTGCCTCAGCAATTTCACCCAATAATGGTACCGGAGCCTATGCGGCCAGTAAATATGCAGTGAGAGGACTCACTCGCACCGCAGCGCTTGAACTGGGGCCATGGGGGATTCGCGTTAATAGCGTGCACCCAGGTGCGGTAAACACCCCGATGACTAACCCTCAGGGGCTAAGTAGCGATGAGCTTAATGCGCGCTATAAATTTATTCCCCAGCAACGCGGTTGCCAGCCTGAAGAAGTGGCTAATATGGTTAAATTTTTAGTTTCTGAGCACGCGTCGTATTGTAATGGCACCGAAATGGTGGTCGATGGCGGCCTAACCGCAGGGCAATATTATTATGGCGTGCCTGGTGCCCCCGCGCAGTAATCCCCCTTTCTTCATCTTAAATTACTCACCGTAGTAACAAAAAACCAGCCCACAGTGCTTCACTACAGGCTGGTTTTTTATGTTTAATTGAACTTTAAAGTTAAGCCATTAATGCTGCAAAACGGGCGTGGTGAAAGTCGGCATCGCCCAAGCACATTTGTGCAACCCGAATGCGTTTGACAAATAAGCCAATATCTAGCTCATCGGTGACACCGATACCGCCATGCATTTGCACCGCTTCATTGGAGATCAAATCAGCCGTATTGGCAAGTTTCCATTTTGCCAAGCTGACACTTGATGCGAACTCACTATCGGCGTTATCAGCGGCGCTAAGTGCCGCCATTACGGTTGATTGCGCCAACTCCAGTTCCACAAAGCAACGGGCAGCACGGTGCTGTAATGCCTGAAAAGTACCAATTTTCACACCAAATTGTTCGCGTACTTTTAGGTATTCTACGGTCATATTGAGCAATGCTTTCGCCGCACCAAGCAATTCACAACTTAAGCACAAACGCCCTAAGTCAAGGGTATGTGCTAATGCTTTGCGCGTCTCTGCAGCACTGCCAAGTAATGCGGTTTTAGGTAGTTTTAGTTGCGCAAAGCTAATTTCGGCATAATTACGCGAGTCGACTAAATTAATGCGCTGTACAGTAACCTGCTCGCTAAAGGGCACGATAAATACTCGGTTTTCGCCCTCATAACATGCCGTTACTAACCAGGCATCGGGGCTAACGCCATCGATTACCATGGTTTTTTTACCCGTCAGAATAATGTCGTTGCCATGCTCAGTGGCGGTCGTCAGGCAGCTGTCGGGAGCATGCCTTGCTTGCTCCTCAAACGCCAGTGCGACACGTTTTTCGCCACTGATAATGTCACTAAGCCAAGCCTGCTGCTCGCTATTTGCTAGTTGCTGCAACAACGAACCAGACAATACCACCGAGGAGAACATTGGCGAGGCCGCTAAGTACTTACCTTTTGCTTCAAAAATGGCGCCGAGGCCTTTAAAACCAAAATCTAGGCCGCCTAACTGTTCGGGAAAGGTAACCCCTGCCCAGCCCAACTCCAGCATTTGTTGCCATACATTAGGGTCATAATTGAGTTCACTGCTGTGATCGCGTAAGGCACGCTGCGCCGCCACCGGACTTTGTGCACTGAAAAACTCTTCAGCGCTATCGGCGAGCATACGATCGTCATCGCTATAGAGCATACTCATGCGCTTACTCCTTTATTTTCGGGTAGTTGCAACACCCGCTTCGCTATTACATTAAGCTGAACCTCTGACGATCCACCCGCAATGGTTTGTGAAAAACTATTCAGCCAAGCACGGTTAACGGCTTGCTCTTGTTCGCTAAAGCTATCGTCTTGCCAGCCAAGCGCACGATACCCCATAGCATCGAGCAGTAACTCAAACTTACTGCGCTCTTGCTCGGTGTGCACCAACTTCATAATCGACATCAGTGCAAAGCAATTTTTTCCTGCTTGCATTTCTTCGCCCAAACGCTGCGCGGTGAGGTTATACGCTCGCTGCTCCATTTCGGCTGCCACCGCTTTATTAAACACTAACGCTTCACTGGGACTGTGTGGCGCGGGCATATAATCGCTCAGCAATGCCATCAGATCAAAGTGTGTCGGCAATTGAAATTCACCAAATTTCGACATGGCACTGCGCTCATGTTGCAGTAATTCTTTGGCCAGCTGCCAGCCACCATTGAGCTCACCGATCAGGTTGTCTTTGGGCACTTTTACATTGTCAAAGAACACTTCACAAAAAGACGACTTGCCACTAATGAGATCAATCGGCTTAGCCGCTACGCCTGCACTGTGCATATCCAGTAATAATAAGCTAATACCTTGATGCTTAGGGGCTTTAGCATCGGTTCTTACGAGCGCGTACATCATGTCGGATTTATCGCCGTACGAGGTCCAAATTTTACTGCCATTGACCAGATAATGATCGCCCTGATCAACCGCGCTGGTGCGAATATTAGCCAGATCGGAGCCCGCATTTGGCTCACTAAAGCCCTGACACCAGCGCACTGCACCACGGGTCATCGGGGTTAAAAACTGCTGTTTTTGCTGCTCAGTACCGTGTTGTAACAACACCGGACCCAGCATCCAAATACCTAAGTTGATCTGTGGCGGGCGACACTTTAAGCGGCGCATTTCACTTTCTAATACGCTGTTTTGCTGTGCCGATAAGCCACCGCCACCATATTGCGTGGGCCAGCTTGGACAAAACCAGTTTTTGTCGCGCATGCGCTCAAACCACAGGCGTTGCTCATCAAAGCTGAAGTTCACCTCACTGCCCCCCCAAATAAGCTCACCCTCTGGTGTTGGCGTACGCAGCGATACCGGACAGTTTTCCTCAAGCCAATGACGCACTTGCTGACGAAACTCAGTTAAATCACTCATGCCGTTCTCCTTTGTTAGCGCACTGCGCGTGGCATACCAATACCAAATTGGGCAATCAGTTCTCGTTGTAACTCATTTGTACCACCGCCAAAGGTTAAGGTGACCGAAGCACGTACTTCGTATTCCAGCTCGCCCATTAAAAATGACGCGGCAGAGTCATCACGCACCATCCCATTAAGTCCCACAATATCGATTAGCTTGCGCAGGATCTCGATAGAACATTCTGAGCCATACACTTTGGTAATTGAAGCCAGCGCAATGTCCATATGACCTTTTTCTAAGTCGGCAGCAATGCGAAAGTTAATTAACCGCATCGCTTCTAATTTAGCGTAACACTCAGCTAAGGCTGCGCGTACCCATGGGTTATCGGCGGCGCATTTGCCGTGTTCATCGGCGCTATTGGCCCATAAATAAACGCGGCGAAATAAGCCCACTACTTTATCTGACCACGACCCCAACCCTAACCGCTCGTGATTCAGCTGTGAGGTAATAAGCTGCCAGCCACCATTAAGTTGTCCCACCAGCATCTCTTTGGGTACTTTTACGTTGTCGTAATAGGTGGCGGCGGTGGGATTGGAACAGGTAGGGATCACCGTGCTGCTAAAGCCTTCACTTTGGGTATCTAAAATCATTATAGAAATCCCTTTGTGACGTGCCAGCTGTTGATCGGTGCGTGCCGCAAGCCAAATATAGTCGGCTGAGTCTGCGCCCGACGTCCATAGTTTATTGCCATTAACAATAAAGTTATCGCCTTCTAGGGTTGCTTTGGTTTTTAAGGTAGCCAAATCAGAGCCGGCATTCGGCTCCGAATAACCAATCGCAAAATGAATTTCGCCATTGGCAATTCCCGGTAAAAACTTTTCTTTTTGCAGCTCAGTACCGTATTGCATTAACGCCGGACCCACGGTGCTGATAGTAACAAATGGCAGCGGCGCACCCGCGATATTCGCTTCTTCAAAAAAGATTAATTGCTCGGTGGCTTGATAACCCTGACCACCGTGCTCTTTTGGCCAGCCAACGGCAAGCCAGCCGTCTTTACCCATTTGCCGTACCACTTGACGGTAGTCGTCGCCGCCTTCACTGCCACGTAGCTTTTTACGTAGCTCTGGGGTCATTAATTGAGAAAAATAATCACGTACTTCAAGGCGTAGCGCCCGTTGCTCTGCTGTTAAATCAATAAACATGTTGCACTCCTACTCTGCGCCTAAAATCAAGCCGCTGGTAGGTACACCAGTGCCCGCTGTAACGAGTACATTTTCAACATTATCAACTTGGTTTACTGCCGTACCACGCACTTGCCTTACGGCTTCGGCCACGCCATTCATGCCATGAATATAGGCTTCACCTAGTTGCCCACCATGAGTATTAATCGGTAACTTACCACCACGTTGATGATGCCCTGCGCGAATAAAGTCTTTTGCTTTACCGCGCTCAGCAAAACCAAATTCTTCAAGCTGGGGGAGTACAAAAGGGGTAAAGTGATCGTAAATAATCGCCGTTTGAAAATCATCAGGCCCTAAGCCCGATTGTGCGTATAGCTCCTTAGCCACGATGCCCATTTCTGGTAAGCCGGTAATATCATCGCGATAATACGAGGTCATACTTTGCTGGCCTTCGGCAATACCTTGTGAACCGGCTTTAATCACTACCGGCTTATGTGTTAGCGTTTTGGCGCGTTCAACACTGGTAATGATCATTGCCACCGCGCCATCAGATTCTTGACAACAATCAAGTAAATGCAGCGGCTCACATATCCACTTTGACGCTTGGTGATCAGCCAAGGTAATTGGTTTTTCGTAAAAGAATGCCGCAGGGTTGGTCGCCGCAAAGTCACGCGCCGCCACGGCGATGCGACCAAAATCTTCTGACGTTGCACCGTACTCATACATATAACGCTGTGCAAACATGCCTACCCAACTTGCTGGAGTATGAAAACCATGGGGCATGTAATAGCCGTAATTCACATTTTCAAAAATAGGGGTTGATGAAAAACCGTAGTCACCGGTACCAAAACGATACCAAGAACGCTCATTCATCGCCCGATACACCACCACGGTTTTAGCTACACCACTGGCCACAGCCATAGCTGCATGTACAATGGGGGCACACGCAGCACCACCGCCATGAGGTATTTGTGAGAAAAACTTAACCTCTTTACAGCCAAGTAAACGCGCAATTTCGTACTCGGGTACTTTATCCACTGAATAACTACTAAAGCCGTCAACTTCACTGGGATCAATTCCCGCATCTTCTAACGCCGCTAACGTAGCTTCCATTGCTAAACGTAATTCGGTACGCCCTGAATTTTTAGAAAACTCGGTGGCACCTAGCCCGACAATGGCCGCTTTACCACTAATTGA
>NZ_JBFJHD010000004.1:0-56897 GCF_041613455.1 Pseudoalteromonas sp.
GCTTTCCTATTTTTTTGTCAACACTTAATTTTGATAAACTTGAAAGTTTTCAACACTAAGTTTTACTTAACACTCTGAGTTGCTCTTGCCTCGCTATGCGTTGCTGTCTGCCGTCTCAGTGGGGTCGCATTATAGGGAGATTCGAGCAGGGGTCAATGTTTTATTTCAGCTTTTTGACAGTTTATTTTTACCCCAAAGATACACAAGCTAGGCACACAAGTTACTCACAAAACCCTGTGGATAACCCACCCTTTTTATATCTCGTATACACGCTCAGTTTTATTACTTGTGGGAGAAAAACTAAAAAGCACCTCAATAAAGGTGCTTTTTAAAGTGTCAGCTCAGTGTTAGTACAAAATACTGTATAACTTACGACGGTATTTAGCTGCCAGCGCATCACCATCAGGTAAGGAAGCAATAATAGCTAAAAAGCTTGGCTTTGCTTCGTCAAAGTTTAAATCCTTTTGCAATACGGTAAATAGCACTGCTAAAGCTTGTTCTTTTTGCCCAGCTTCATTTAACAACTGACTTAACTCTAATTTAAGCGCTAAGTCATTTGGGTACTTTTCAACTTCTGCTTGTTTCTGCTTTATTTCAGGCGAATCTTTTGCTTCAAGTGCCGCGGCGCATTTTGCTTGTATATTATTAAAGTAAGCATCTTGATGTTGTTCATCTACACTATCTAACAGCGCCTGTGCTTCATCGAGCTTATGAATTTGGGTGCATATATCTGCAAGCACCAATTTAATACGTACATTACTACTATCTATTTCATACGCTTGCTTAGCAAAGCTAAATGCAGCATTGAGATCTGAATTTAATAATGCTTGTTTTGCTTGCTCAAGCAATAAGTCTTGCTGCGCGGGTAAGTGTTTGCCTAACGCTTCGCGAATCACCGCTTCTGTTTGCGCACCACCGAGTAAATCAACCGGTGCCGAGTCTTTTAATAACACTAAGGTGGGTAATGTTTGTAAACCTACTTGTTGTGCAAGTTGCGAGGCCAATGCTTGCTCTGCGTCGCAATCTAGGTTGGCCACTACGATATAGTCTTTATATTCTGCAGCGAGCTTATCTAAAATAACGGCTTGGCTGATGCACTCTGGGCTTTGTGGTGAAAAGAAATTAAGCAACACCAACTTTTGCTGTGATGTTTCACCGAGCACCTGCTGTAAGTTTTGTGCGTTGATACTAACTATATTGCTCATTGAATTGATTGCCATATTTATCTATTTAGGTTTTTATATGGTGGTGAAGATAATAAATACAAGTCATATAGCAAAATCACTTAGCTATACATCATTTAGTCATGAGGGAAAATATGAAGTTGACCTATCTAAGCGCAGCACTGCTGTTAGCAAGCCCACTACTGCAAGCACAATCATTAGATTTAAATTTAACAAACAGCATGCCTGCAATTGAAAAGCTCTATCTCGATTTACATCAGTCTCCTGAGCTCTCTTATCATGAACAGCAAACTGGCAAAAAAATAGCTGCACAGCTTACTAAACTTGGTTTTGAAGTTACTGAAAATGTAGGCGGCTATGGTGTTGTTGGCTTATTAAAAAATGGCAATGGCCCAACAGTAATGATCCGCACCGATACTGATGGCCTCCCTATTACCGAGCAAACGGGTAAAGCTTATGCTTCCAAAGTAACCGTCACAGATGCACAAGGTGCAACAGTAGGTGTCATGCATGGCTGTGGCCACGATATTCATATGAGCTCATTTGTTGGCACCGCACAGCAGCTAGTAAAACATAAAGATGCGTGGCAAGGAACCTTAATGATGGTGGCGCAACCCGCGGAAGAAGTGGGCGCGGGTGCTAAAGCAATGCTATATGAAGGGCTATTTACCCAATACGTAAAACCGGATCACATTATTGCACTGCATGTCAGTGCCAGTGTGCCTGCTGGTAAAGTGGCGCTGAAGAACGGATACACCATGGCAAGCGTTGATTCTGTTGATATTAGTATCAAAGGTAAAGGCGGCCATGGGGCTTACCCACATACGACAATCGATCCTATTGTTATCGCTGCTCGCACTGTGCTCGCGCTACAAACTATCACCAGCCGTGAACTGTCTCCTTTAGAACCGTCGGTTATTACTGTTGGATCTATTCATGGTGGCGCTAAGCACAACGTAATTTCTGACGAGGTGAAATTGCAGCTAACGCTACGTAGTTACAACCCCGATATTAGAAATGCACAAATTGCCGCCATTAAACGAATTACTGCCGGTATCGCACAAAGTGCAGGCCTAGATGAAGCGCTTTACCCCACAGTGCACGTTCATGAAGATGAGTCAATCCCGTCAACTTACAATACCCCTGCACAAACCAACCTGGTGCGCCAGAGTATTGCCAACGCCATTGGTGCGGGAAATGTACTGGATACTCCTGCGGTGATGGCGGGTGAAGACTTTGGTTTATATGGCCGTACCGACGAAAATATCCCTATCACGCTATTTTGGCTTGGAGGCGTTAACCAACAAAAATATGTTGAAGCGATAAAAACAGGCAATACATTACCTTCTTTGCATTCAAGTAAGTTTGCGCCAGATTACAAGGTCGCACTGCCCACCGGTATTAAAGCGATGAGTAATGCTGCTGTTGCGTTATTTAATCAATAAGCTTAGGTTAATAAAAAAGCTCTGTCGTTAATGGCTAACAGAGCTTTTTTTGTAATACGACTTTTTAAACGCTGTTTTTTGGCCACGTTTTGCAAAGCGTTTTTTTGGCGCTGTTTTTGGTAGTTTAGCGAATACATGGCTATCGCAAGCGGCTGCTTGTTGCACAAAGCCACTTAAGTCAGCAATTAAGGGCTGCAAAAATTGCTGATAACTCATTTGTTGCTGGGCAATTCCCCCTAAACTCGACTCCCACTTAGCGGTTAAATCAGGGGTCGCTAAGCCTTGCGGTAACACACTGATAAGTGCCATTCCGGTTTCAGTGGCTTTAATTGATTTGCCTTCACGTGTTAAAAAGCGCCGTTTAAATAACAACTCTAAGATCCCTGCTCGTGTTGCCTCCGTGCCAAGCCCATCGGTATCTTTAAGTATTTTTTTAATGTCGGGATCTTGCACATAACGGCTAATTCCCGTCATTGCCGCTAGTAATGTTGCATCGGTAAAATGTGCAGGCGGTGAGGTATGCTTTTCAACAACCTCGCCTTGCGTGCAAAAAAGTGGCATTCCTTTGGTTAACGGCGGTAATGTTGCGTCATCCTTGAGCTCAGACTTACCCATTAACAGCTTAAAGCCTAAGCTGACATCTTGCTTGGCATGGGCTTTAAATAAACCGCCAGCAATCGTCACTTCTGCCTTGGTTTCGTTATATATATAGTCGGGATAAAATTGTATTAAGTAATGACGACATATTAATTGATATATTTTTAGCTCGTCGCTGGCAAGCGTAACAGCCTTTAACTGCTTGGCAGTAGGTACAATGGCATGATGCGCTGCCACTTTTGCATCGTTAAAACACTTGCTGCGCTGTTTAGCATCTGCAGCTGCTACTAGCTCTGCACTTTGCCCCCCATTAGTGGTAATAGCGTTAAAAATGGATGCTGCATCACCGTGATGATCTTTTGGTAAATAACGATTATCTGAGCGTGGGTAGGTAATTAGCTTATGGCGTTCATAGAGTACTTGGCAAATATCTAATACGTTTTGTGCGGGCATCGCAAATGCCTTTGCCGCATCTATTTGCAGCGCAGATAAGTTATACGGCAATGGTGCGCTTTGCTTTTTTTGCTTTTGTTGAATAGCGGTTAGTTGCGCTTGTTGCTGCTGAATGCGCGAAGCAACATTTTCTGCAAGCGCTTTATTTAATACCCGCCCTTCTTCATCTTGATAAGGTTCGCACGCTTTACTTGGGTGCCATTTAGCAGTAAAAGATTGATTCTCTGCCGTTACTAAGTGTGCCAACACCTCATAAAATGGTTTTGAACTGAAGTTGGCAATTTCATTATCACGATTTACCACTAAGCCTAAAATAGGTGTTTGTACGCGCCCTACCGACAAAACATTACCAAACCCTGCCTTTTGTCCTGCCAAAGTGTAAGCGCGGGTTAAATTCATGCCAAATAACCAATCGGCACGCGAGCGCGCCAATGCCGATACACTCAGTGGAATAAACTCACTGTTAGCGCGCATCACCGTTAATGACTTTTTTACTGCCGCTAAGTTTAAATCACTGATCAATAAACGTTGGGTTTGCTGCTTTTTGGTTTTGCTTATATTTGCATGTTCAATAACTTGGTCGACTAGTAGCTGACCTTCACGATCGGGATCGCCAGCATGCACAAGTTGCGTTGCTTGTTTAATTAACTTTTTTAATACACTGAGTTGTTTGCGTGTTTTCGTTTTTGCTTTTAGTTGCCATTGCTCTGGCACAATGGGGAGATGCTCAAACTGCCATTTTTTAAAGCGCTCATCGTAATCATCAGGTTCGGCTTGCTCTAATAAATGCCCAATACACCAAGATACGCAATCACCATTGGCAACTTCAATATAACCATCGTGTTTTTTATGTGGTTTTGGCAGCGCATCAGCAATCGCACGCCCTAATGACGGTTTTTCGGCAATATAGAGTTTCATAATTCAGCTCACCCACTGTTTATATAAACAGTAGTTTAGCATATCAATATCAACCGGGGGATCTTTTTATTTGTTCATGCTAACGCATGTTGCTCTGTCGCGGCTGACGTATAAGCGCATGCGTGCTTATATGTCAGCGCTGTAGCAGGCTTACCTCACATCAATTGGCTCAGATAATTTCGCCTTACCTTGTAAGATAGATATTTCAACGCGACGATTGCGTCGGCGATCTGCATTTGTTTCGTTAGGTACTAAAGGTCTTGTTTCTGCACGCCCTACAACCATCATGCGAGTTTTATCAAAGCCGGCTACTTTTTGTAGCTCACTGGCCACGGCAACCGCACGCTTAGAAGACAGATCCCAATTATTGGTATACAGCTCGTTCGACACTTGATAATCATCGGTGTGGCCCGACACCGTAATTTCACCAGGCACATCTTTTAGTAACTCACCAATATCTCGAATTATAGGTTTAAATTTAGGCTGTAAAAATGCGCTGCCCGAAGGAAACGAGCCATTTTCGCGAATACGAATAATGATTTGCTGGCCCAACGACTCTAACTCAATAGCACCATCAATGATTTGCTTTTCAAGCTGTTGAGCTATTTTTTTCACCAGCTCATTGGTTTTTTCTTGATCGGCTGCGGCCATTGCTTGTTCAGAAGCGCGTTCTTTTGAAGTACTGCGTGACTCTCCTCCCCGCTTGTCACCGCGTTGCTCTTGCCGACCGCCAGCAGAGCTTTCATCACCGGCTTGAAACTCTAACATTTGCTGGGTCATTTCAACGGTTTGCTGTTGAATCGTTTCAATCGGTGTTGGCTCGGGTTTTCCTGGGGTAAACTCCATGGCAATCACCGACGTGCCCTTAGGAATGTCTTTCACTTCTATTTTATTTTGTACACCAAATGCAAACTTCATCGAACCAGCAATTTGTTTAAACTTGAGCACATCCATTTCAGAAAATGCCAGCAACAGTACAAAAAAGCACATTAATAGCGACATTAAATCTGCAAAGGTTCCCATCCACGCAGGTAATCCTGGAGGTGGACATTTGCACTCTTGATCAGACATGGTTAATCCTCAGTGTTTACTGCGCGTTTTGATTCAGCAAGATAGTTTTTCAAAATCCCTTCGATTACTTTTGGATTTTGCCCATCTTGAATACCTAATACCGCATCTAAAATTAAACGTTGATTCATTGCCTCTTCGTCTTTACGTAGCTCAAGTTTTGTTTGAATAGGGATAGCAACGACGTTTGCTAAAAAAGCGCCATACAAGGTGGTTAAAAGTGCTACCGCCATAGCAGGACCAATCGCTTTTGGGTCATCCATATTAGATAACATAGCAACTAAGCCTATTAGCGTACCTATCATTCCCATAGCCGGTGCAATATCGCCTAGCGATTTAAATAAACTAGCACCTGACTCGTGCCGTGCAGTGGTTAATGATATATCCTTTTGCAGCGTAGCCCGCACTACATCCGCATCATGGCCATCAACCAACATGTCAACGCCTTTGCGCATAAATGAGTTGGGTATTTCCGCTTCTTCCAATGCTAAAAACCCACCCTTACGGGCTGAATCGGCAAGCTCGACTGCTTTTTCAATTAGTTCATCTGGTGATTCCAGCTTGAACATAAATGCTTTTGTAACCACTTTGCCGATGCCAAAAAACTGTGACATGGTGAAATTTGATAACACGATAAACAGTGAACCACCAAATACTATGACCACTGAGGGCGTGTTGTAAAACATCGCCAACTCACCGCTGCTACTCATAAACATGGACATGACAATTAAGCCAATTGCGCCAATGATCCCAATTATGGTTGCTAAATCCACATTCCCTCCAAAGGTTTTTGCTCTTATAGGCAAACATTTTTATTAATTGTTTATCGGCAAGATACTGAATTGCTTAAGTCATTTTATATGATAAACATAAAAAGCGTGATTAAGCACTATTTTAGCTCAACTTACCATAGCAACCTAATTGTCAATTTTTTAGCGCTTAACAGCGTATTTAACAACAATAAAATTAACTAAGTTCGATTATCGATGAAAAAACCATTTCATTCTTTGACCTAGTTTAGCATTCCCCCTAAAATTGACGCCTAAATTTATTATCTAAGTTGAAATAAAGATGGCGACTAAAAAACCTGAGAACTTAAGTTTCGAGCAAGCACTAGAAGAATTAACAACAATTGTGAGTGAAATGGAACACGGTGATTTATCGCTTGAGCAATCATTAAAGCAGTTTGAGCGCGGTATTGCTTTAGCAGGAGCGTCATCTAGTAAACTGCAACAAGCGGAACAAAAAGTGGCTATTTTAATGGGCAATGACGAAAAATCGCCATTGACCCATTTTGACAATGATATGGAATAACCGTGAATATAAAACAGCATATCCAACGCGCGCAAACTGATGTAGCCAACACCCTTAATCGTTATTTTGAGCAACCGCTAAATAGTGACCCTGCGATAAAAGCCGCCACACATTATAGTGTCATGAATGGGGGCAAACGATTACGGCCTTTTTTAGTTTATGCAACGGGGCACATGCTGGGCGCAGATAAACAAGACTTAGACGTACTAGCCGCCGCTATAGAGTGTATTCATAGCTACTCGTTAGTCCACGATGATCTACCCGCTATGGATGATGATGAATTACGCCGTGGTCGCCCGACTTGCCATATAGTTTATGGCGAAGCACAGGCTATTTTAGCCGGTGATGCTCTGCAAACATTGGCCTTTGAGTTAATTGCTAAGCATAACTTTACATGCAGTGCGCACACACAGGTAAAAATGATTGCTGAGTTAGCACATGCCGCAGGATTACAAGGCATGGTATCAGGGCAAGGACTTGATATTGCCGCGACCGATAAAGTGATTACCGTGCGCGAACTGGAGCGCATTCATAAGCTAAAAACGGGGGCATTGATCAATTGTGCAATTACCTTAGGGTCATTAGCGGCTAACAACACTGATAAGCAGCTTTTAGCAAACCTCACGACCTTTGGCTATGCGATTGGGCTGGCGTTTCAAGTCCATGACGATATTTTAGACATCGAGGGCGATACCTGCACCTTAGGCAAGCCACAGGGATCAGATATTGCTGCGAATAAAGCGACATACCCGGCGTTATTAGGTATGCTAGGCGCTAAAGAAAAAGCGCACCATTTAATACAACAAGCCCATCAAGCATTAGCTAATATAGACGCAGATACCACTGTTTTAGCGGCACTGGCTGACTATTTAATTGCACGAGACCATTAAACACGGCTAAAAGTATTAAAACTTAGCACTGAAATTATTACTGAACATCCACTGAGCACAGTTACCGTGTTTTGTTGATGTGAGCGAAGGACATATATAAAACCATGACACTTGATAGCAGCAAGTATCCATTACTTAATATGGTTAACGAACCAGCTCAGTTGCGAGACTTAGCACAACATAAGCTCCCCGCATTTAGCCATGAGTTACGTGATTACCTACTTAATTCGGTTTCACAAAGTAGCGGGCATTTAGCGTCTGGTTTAGGCACTGTAGAGCTTACTGTCGCATTACATTATGTATATAACACTCCTGACGACCGCTTAGTGTGGGATGTGGGCCATCAAGCGTATCCGCATAAAATACTTACGGGTCGCCGCGACCAAATGCATACGATTCGCCAAAAAGATGGCTTACACCCGTTTCCATTTCGCGAAGAAAGCCCATACGACACCTTTAGTGTTGGCCACTCTAGCACCTCGATTTCTGCGGCTTTAGGCATGTCTATCGCGGCACAAAAAGAAGGCAAAGGACGTAAAACAGTCGCCGTTATTGGCGATGGTGCCATCACTGCCGGTATGGCATTTGAAGCGATGAATCACCTCGGCGATGTTAAATCAGATATGCTGATCATTTTAAATGATAACGAAATGTCTATTTCTGAAAACGTGGGTGCCTTAACCAATCACTTTGCGCGTATTTTGTCAGGGAGCTTTTATACTAACATTCGCGAAGGTGGCAAAAAGTTATTATCGGGAGTACCGCCGGTAAAAGAGCTCGCCAGTCGGATGGAAGAACATCTAAAAGGTATGGTGATCCCGGGTACTTTCTTTGAAGAACTTGGGCTTAATTATATTGGCCCTATCGATGGTCACGACGTTAACATGTTGGTCGATACGCTGCGAAATATGCGTAACCTTAAAGGCCCACAGCTGTTACACATTAAAACGCAAAAGGGTAAGGGCTATAAACCCGCCGAAGCCGATCCGATTGGTTATCACGGTGTGCCTAAGTTCGATCCTAGCACCTCAAGCTTACCTAAATCTAAACCCAGTGCGGCGACCTTTTCAGCGGTATTTGGTGACTGGTTATGCGATATGGCTGAGCAAGACAACAAACTGATGGCCATCACCCCGGCTATGCGTGAAGGGTCTGGCATGGTCCGTTTTTCGAAACAGTTCCCCAAGCAGTATTTTGATGTGGCGATTGCAGAGCAACATGCGGTAACCCTCGCCGCCGGTTTTGCATGTGAAGGCTTAAAGCCGGTAGTGGCTATTTACTCAAGCTTTTTACAGCGTGCCTACGATCAGCTCATTCATGACGTTGCACTGCAAAATTTACCGGTATTATTTGCTATTGATCGCGCGGGTATTGTGGGTGCCGATGGTGAAACCCATCAAGGTGCGTACGACTTAAGCTTTATGCGCTGTATTCCCAATATGGTGATTATGGCACCGAGTGACACCAACGAGTGTCGTCACATGTTGTATAGCGGTTATCAAGCAAATTGCCCGGTGGCAGTGCGTTACCCGCGCGGCAGTGCCGGCACCGCCGAAATAGCAACAACCATGCAGTTACTAGAAATCGGTAAAGCCGAGGTCGTACAGCAAGGCAGTAAAGTGGCTATTTTATCCTTTGGTACCTTACTAGAAAACGCACAATTAGCTGCCCGCGAGCTTGATGCTACCTTAGTGAACATGCGTTTTATCAAACCCCTTGATAACGCCTTGCTCGATGAGCTAATTAGCAGCCACGAAGTGATCGTTACGCTTGAAGACAACGCCATTGCTGGCGGTGCAGGCTCTGCAGTAAATGAGTATTTAGCAACGCAAAAAGCGCAGCTGAAAGTACTTAACTTAGGTATACCTGATGAGTTTATTAAGCACGGCACGCAACAAGAGATGCATGACGAAATGGGCTTAGGTGAACAAGGAATATTAACCGCTATTAAGCGCTTTATTAGCTAGCAAATACAGCTAACTAAGTATTAAAAAAGGAGCCTGAGGCTCCTTTTTTAATCGCTGTAATAATTTGCTTTACCTTTAGCGCATCCACACTTTTATATCGGCTAAGCCATTACTTTGTAGCAATCCGAGTTGCTGCTCTACATTGGGGTTTTGCTCAAACTCAAACGCGTCTAATTGCTCATCAAAGGTAATATTAGCCACACCATCACCGCCGCGCTTTTTAACTTGATGCAGAGCGATATCGGCTAAGTTAATTGACGTTTCCCAACTGATCACTTGTCCGCCGAGTAACGGTAATGGATAAAATGACCAACCTAGTGAGGCGGTAATATGGGTACTTTTACCATTGGGTAATTGAAATGCGTTTTCGGCTATTGCTTGGCATAGCTCGGATGCATAACTGTCAATCAAGCTACATTTGAAATCACGTAGCAACAGCAAAAACTCATCACCACTCCAACGCGCCACATAATCAGAGCCTTGAGTGCGCGAATTTAATAACACAGCCATTTGTTGCAAACAACTATCACCGGCAATAGGTCCATGGGCGTCGTTAATCCGGCTAAAATTATCTAAATTGATAATTAATAATACCAGAGACTTGCCTTGCGCTTGCAGCGACTGTGAGTTGCGCTGAAAGTGCTCGATGTCTTTCGGTAATTGATCAAACAAAAAGCGTCGGCTACGCAAGCCAGTTAATTCATCTGAATGGCTGACTAATTTTAGCTGTGAGTTTACCTTGTTAAGTTTATCATTTGCTTGGCGCAGCTCTAACGTACGATCGGTGATCAACCCTTCTAGTACCTGCTGCTTTCTACGCTCTTGAGCTCTAAATACCCAAAACACTAAATAAAATAACAACACAAAGCCGCTGGTGATCAGTAACCGAAAATAAATCGTTTCATCAAAGCGCTCCGGCACCACAAACGCGTAATCAACCGCCTGTGCTCGCCCCCAATCATCCCCTTGGCGTTTTGTTTCTAGCTGAAATAAAAATGAGCCCGCGGGCAAATTGGTATAAATAGCTTCGCGACGCGTATTGGCATAACGCCAATCACTGTCTAAGCCATTAAGTTTATATCTAAATTCAATGCTACTAGGCGCATAATAATCAATAGCGGTGTACTTTAAAGTTATGTCACGCTCATCTATTTTTAAAATGGGTTTCGGGCCTAATGCGGCTGTGGTTAAGCTGCGCAATGGCGTCGTTAAAGTTTCCACTTTGGGCTTTAAACTACGTAGGCCAAATAACTGCACATTTTTCGGTATTTCGACCACCCCTTGTAAGCTGGGGTACCAGATTGAATTATCCATATCAGCCACCGCATCGTGACCTAAGCCGTTACAACATTGGCTCGCTTTACCATCGAGTTGGCGGTCGAAAGAAGAGATCACTTCTTCTACTTTTAAGCTCTGAATTTGCGTTTTAAATTGGGCTGCCGGCATGCGGTAAACCCCTTTCATGGTGCTTACCCAGATGCGCTTTAATTTTTCGTCGTAATATAAGCTAAAAATAGAACCATAGGGTAAGCCATTAGCCGCATCGAGTTGGCGCCATTGCCCTTGCCCGCTGCGATAAAACAAGCCGTCATTGAGCGAGCCAATTAAGATACCCACCCCATCAATATGTAATATGCTGGTAATATGCGCACTTTCTAAGGTGGTTTGATCACCTATTTTTTCTATACCCCGATCGGTAAAGTAATATGCCCCTTTACTGGTGCCGATCAGTCCAAAATTGGGCGCATCTAACACATACGTAATGAACTTACTGCCCAAAAATGAGTTGTACGCAAACGGGGTTAAGCCATTATAGTTGAGTCGATACAAGCCTCTGCCACTGCCAATCCAAAACCCGCCACGCGACGCGCGACTAATGGCAAATATCGGGTTATCACTTAAGGCACGTCCAGGGAAACTATATAGCTTGTTGTTTTCATAAAAGAATAAACCTCGCCCTGTAGCAAGGTATAAGCGTTCGCCGTCGAACTGTAAATCATGCACCGAGGCATAACCATATTTGCTGCTATTTATAATATTAATAAAGCTTTTATCGGCATCAAAATAGCCCACGCCGCTTTTATTTGCGATCCACAATTTATCGTCGGGCGAGCGGCTAATAGCCATCACCGTTTCGGTCATTTGTGAAATAGCCGAGTGACGCTCAATACGGCCTTCGTGCGCCAGCCATAACCCCTCACTAAAGCTGGCCAGCCAGACATTATTTTGATCATCGCGAAACATATCAGCAAACCAAATACTTTGATCTAACTGACTCGGCTCAACCCATTGCCAATTTCCCGCTTTACCGCGAAACAATAGTCGCCCATAGGTCGATACCCACAAGCCACCATTGCTATCGCTCATAAACTTATACACCGCAGAGTTATTCACATTGGGCAAGGGAAAAGCGCGCAACTCGTCATCTAAATCTAAAAAGTAGGCACCCAGTTCAGAGGCTAAATATAAGTTACCATTTAAAAATGCTAAATCGTGCACTATGGTTTGTGCTAAGCGATCGGGTAAGGATACCTTTGCGGTCAAATCTAAGCGTAACTTGGCAAAGTCAGAGCTGCTTTTCGTTAAGCGTAACAAGTGACGGTCATTCACCAGCCAAATACCTTCAGGTGACAACGCCATTTGGCTCACTGAGCCCACTATTTGAGTAATAACGGTAGGATTAACAATCGGCGATGGCGCAACGCTTTGATCGCGTAATTCAACCAAACTACGGTCGACATAGTAAAGCCCGTTCGCGGCTATCCATATACCGCCTTTAGAGTCTTCTAAAATATCGCGTACTGGGCCTTTAATATTAAACTCTTGCGCAGCAAGTGTTTCAGGATCCAGTACAACTAAGCCATTTTTAGTGCCGACCCACAGGTAGCCTTGCGCATCAATTAATAATTTATTAATGCCATTGCTAGGCAAAAACACACTGTTTTGTGTGTTGTAGTTGGTAAAGGTATTGCCGTCAAAACGGCTTAAGCCAAACTGGGTGCCTAGCCACATATAGCCTTGTTGGTCTTGCACTACGCTTTTAAGTGATTGTGACGGCAGCCCATCTTTTATATTCCATTGTTTAACTACGTAATCAGTAATAGAAGCCCAGCTTGGCATAGCACATGTGAGTAGCACACAAACCAGTAAAAATCGCATCATCTTGCTGCACCTAGTTAAACAATTAAAATAAACTAAAAGGGTAGTAAACCTACTTTTATTAATGCTTGCAAACAAATCAGGGAAAAAACACCTGCTAGTATGTCATCTATCATAATACCAAAACCACCATGAGCACGCTTATCAAGCACACGAATGGGACCTGGTTTAGCAATATCAAAAAAGCGAAACAATAAAAAACCAACTAATAGTGTTTGCCAGCTTAATGCTGCGCCTATCATGGTGATATAAAAGCCCGCTACTTCATCCCACACAATCGCGGGGTGGTCATGCACGCCTAAATCATCAGCGGTTTTACCACAGGCCCACATACCAAATACACTGATCACCACAGCAAACACTATTTGTAACCATAATGGATAATGCATGGTAATAAATATCAACGGTAATGCCGCCAACGTGCCAAAAGTGCCTGGGGCTTTAGGAGCAAGCCCCGTGCCAAACCCTAAACCAAAAAATTGATGTGGGCGTTTTAAATTAAATAATTGCTTCTTGTTCAACTTAATTCCTTAGAAAAGTGCTCAAACCCGGGGTGTGCAAAGGTAAATTTTTCACCCTGATGCAATAATTCTATTTGCCCATCGCCACTTTTAATTTGCCCGATACAGGTTGCCTCTACACCATATTGGCGCAGCTTAATGTCGAGCATGCTTTTATTGCTGTCGGGTACGGTATAAATCAGCTCATAGTCATCACCGTAATTAAGGATAAACGGCAATTGCTGCTCAAAATCAAGGGTGTCTTTCATTGCATCTGAAGTGGGGATGTTTTCAATATTCACCGTGGCGCTTACTTGCGACATCGCGAGTATATGTCCTAAATCAGCCAGTAAGCCGTCGGAAACATCAATAGCAGACGATGCTAGACCACGTAATACTTGCCCTGCCGCCACGCGTGGAGTAGGAAAGTTAAAACGATGTTTAATTTGCTTATGGTGCTCAGGTTCAATTTTTAACCCTTGCTTGCGCGCTTCTATTGCCAGCCCGGCATCACCTAGTGGCCCGGTGACGAAAATCCAGTCACCTACTTTAGCGCCATTGCGACACAATGCAGTGCCTTCTGGCACGGTGCCTTTCGCACACACAGTTATACTTAATGGGCCCTGCGTGGTGTCGCCACCAATAATTTGCACATTAAAGTATTCAGCAATTTCATGCATGCCTTCAGTGAACTCTTCAATCCATTGCTCATCAATACTAGGCAAGGTTAACGCTATAGATAACCAAGTTGGCTCTGCGCCCATTGCGGCTAAATCACTTAAGTTTACTGCCAGTGCGCGATGACCTAATGCACGCGGCTCAATATCTGCAAAAAAGTGTATTCCCGCAACCAAAGTATCGGTGGTGATTGCAAGTTGGCAGTTTTGTGGCACGGTTACCAGTGCGCAGTCATCGCCTATCCCTAAATTAACATCGCGACGCGTAATGCCACGACCTTTAAAATAACGATTAATTAATTCAAATTCCTTCATACACAAAAAAGCCGACCTATGCCGGCTCTCCTCTTTAACGGTTGTTTATCAAGCAGTCTTAATCAGAGTGCTGATATTACTTACGTAAATGCTTAACAGCTTTATCAAGTACACCGTTTACAAATTTATGGCTATCTTCTGCGCCAAACATTTTAGCGAGTTCAATACTTTCGTTGATTGCCACTTTATAAGGAACATCTTCACGAAACTTAAGCTCGTAGCTACTTAAACGTAATATTGCACGTTCAACCATATCTAACTCATCGAATGGACGTGTTAAATGTGGGCCTACCGCCTCGTCTAGTTGCTTATAGTTTACGGCAACACCACTGGCTAAATCTTTAAAGTATTCCACATCAATTTTAGTCACATCGTTTTCGATCAACATTTGTTGTTCGATATCGGCAATCGCATTACCACTTAGCTGCCATGAATAAATGGCCTGAAGTGCTAATATACGCGCTTTACGTCTTGCTGCTGGTTTCACAAAAATTCCTTAAAAAACTTAAATTTTATCTAACACATTAACCATTTCAAGCGCACCTAAAGCAGCTTCGCCACCTTTGTTACCCATTTTGGTACCCGCGCGCTCAATTGCTTGCTCAATGCTTTCTGTGGTTAATACGCCAAATGCAACCGGGATATCATACTCAAGTGATACTTGCGCAAGACCTTTGTTTGATTCGCCAGCAACGAGGTCAAAGTGGGGTGTCCCCCCTCTGATCACCACGCCTAGTGCGATGATTGCATCATACTCTTTTTTTGCCGCAACGCGTTTCGCCGCTAAAGGTAACTCTACCGCACCTGGTACATAAATAACGGTAATATCATCTTCAGATACACCACCAGTACGTTTTAGTTCATCAACAGCACCCGCAAGGAGACTGCTTCCAATAAAGTCATTAAAGCGTGAAATGACAATGGCAAACTTTTTACCTGGAGCGTACTTATTACCTTCAATAATTTTCATTTGATAACCCTAAAATAAGTTTAAGCGGTTGCGATTGCGCAAAAATTGCTGCGTATCATACCATAAAAATAAAAAAATAGCCTAGCGCCTATTGCGGCTCAACATAATCAACCACTTCTAAGTGGAAGCCCGAAAGTGCATGGTACTTTTTAGGACGACTCATTAAGCGCATTTGCTTAATACCTAGATCAGCCAGTATTTGCGACCCCACACCCACAGTGCGAGACGTGCCGCTAAATTTACGTGGTGTAACATCTTCACCGGCATCGGCAGCAGCAAATGCTTTCACTGTAGCTTCTAACTCTTCGGTACTTTCTTGCTTGCCTAAAATAACCAGTACACCATTTTGTTCGGCAATATAAGCCATCGCGTCAGACACTCCCCAGCTACGCTCAGAGTTTCTATCCGACAGTAAAATATCGTTAAAGGTGTTTTGTAAATGTACTCGTACTAAGGTTGGCTGTTGCTGCTTTATTTCGCCCTTTACCAACGCGTAATGTAGTTGTCCATCAATCGTATCTTTGTAAGTCACTAAGTCAAACTCACCGTGCTCGGTAGGTAACTTACATTTTGCTACTTGCTCAATGGTGGTTTCATTTAGGTTACGGTATTCGATTAAATCAGCAATGGTGCCAATTTTAATATCGTGTTGCTTAGCAAAGACTTCTAAATCAGGGCGACGCGCCATGGTGCCGTCGGCATTAAGAATTTCAACAATCACAGAAGATGGCTCAAGCCCCGCTAAGCGTGCTAAATCACAGCCTGCTTCGGTATGACCGGCACGTGTTAACACTCCACCCGGTTGCGCCATAATAGGAAAAATATGCCCAGGTTGTACAATATCGCTGGGGACCGCACCTTTGGCGATAGCCGCTTGCACAGTGCGCGCTCGGTCGGCTGCTGAAATGCCCGTGGTAACGCCTTTTGCCGCTTCAATCGACATCGTAAAGTTAGTCGAAAATGCCGCGCCATTATTTTTCACCATTAAAGGCAGGTCAAGTTGCTCACAACGCTCTTGCGTCATAGTTAAACAAATTAGGCCTCGGCCATGGGTGGCCATAAAGTTAATCGCTTCAGCACTAATATGCTCGGCAGCAATAATTAAATCGCCTTCGTTTTCCCTGTCTTCGTCATCCATTAAAATAACCATTTTACCGGCTTTAATGTCTGCAATAATTTCTTCTGCGCTGTGTAAGTTCATAATTTACTCTTATAAGTTGTTAGTTGCGTTACTTAATAAAGCCCGCTTTAGCGAGTAAGCTCATTGAAATATCAGAGCCCGTTGGCTGCTCTGCACCTTTTATTAGGCGCTCTAAATAACGTGCAATTTGGTCGACTTCCAAATTAACTTGGCTGCCCACTTTAAAGTCGGCAATGGTAGTTTGCTCGCTGGTATGCGGCACTATGGTTAATTTAAATTTATTTCCTGCCACGGCATTGACGGTCAAGCTAATACCATCAATACACACAGACCCCTTGTACGGAATATACTTCATTAAACTTTCATCGGTGGTTAACCAATATTCCGTGGCGCGGGCATTAGGCGTTATCGCAGTAATCGTGGCTATGCCATCAACATGCCCTGACACTAAATGCCCCCCTAAACGCGATACCGGCTGCATCGCTTTTTCTAGGTTAACGGTTTGCCCAAGCGTATAGTTTGCAAAGCCTGTCAGGCTGATTGTCTCATTAGATAGGTCGGCACTAAAGCCATCGGCATGTTTTGCAACAACCGTTAAACATACGCCATTAGTGGCGATACTATCACCTAACTTAACATCACTCATATCAAGGTTTTTGCTTTGAATACGAATTGCTAAGTCGCCTTGTTTTTTATCTAATAAAGCAATTTTTCCGGTGGCTTCTATAATTCCAGTAAACATAGCATTACTCTTTGTTATCAAGTGAGTTTAATGGGCGTTTGCGGGCGCTAATGCGTAAATCATCACCAATCAATACACACTCATTAAAGGTTAAATCAATCGTATTCTGCATACTGATCAATTCAGGAAAATTCACTAAACTTTTAGCGTCCCCCCCCATTAACTTAGGCGCTAAATAAAAAATAAATTCATCAATTAAATCCAGCTCAACCATTTTACCGGCCAGCGTCGCCCCCGCCTCTAACCAAATAGTATTAAATTGCAACTGGGCTAACTGTTGCAATAGCGCGAGTAAATCAACTTTGTTATCACGCGCGGGCACCACAATATGCTTTACAAAATGCGGCCAACACTGTGATTTATCAACCTTAGTGGTAAAAATTATTATTTCGCTGGGAGTATTAAATAACGCCAGTTCCGGTGTTAAGCGACTTTGCGAGTCAATTATCACTCGCGTAGGTTGGCGCAAAGGTAAATCAGTGGGTAACGGCTGCGGTAACTCGCTTTCACGCACATTAAGCTGAGCGTTATCAATTAAAACCGTGTCGGCACCGCTGAGTATGGCACAACTTTGCGCGCGAAATAACTGCACATCTTGGCGCGCTGCGGGCCCCGTGATCCACTTGCTTTGACCATTTTTAAGTGCGGTTTTACCATCTATACTGGCGGCCATTTTACAGATCACGTACGGCAACCCCTGCTCCATACGTTTAAAAAAACCTAAATTAAGGGCTCGGGCTGATGCTTCTAGCAAGCCGTGCGCAACTTCAATACCCGCATCGGCTAAAATTTTCAATCCTTTTCCGGCCACTTGCGGATTGGGATCAACCATGGCTGCAATCACTTTTTTCACTCCCGCCGCTTTTAAACCCTCTGCGCAAGGGGGAGTACGGCCATAATGACTACACGGCTCAAGCGTGACATACGCCGTTGCGCCGTTGGCATTTTCACCGGCCATCGCAAGCGCATTCACCTCAGCATGACCTTGTCCCGCTAATTGATGAAAACCCTCGCCTACTATGACATTGTTTTTAACGAGTACACACCCTACATTTGGATTAGGTGTGGTTGTAAAGCGGCCTTTTTTAGCCAGCTCAATCGCACGTGCCATATACTTTTCGTCTGCGGCGTTAAACGCGTTCGAAGTGTGCATGTTTACTCCCCTAAGCGGGCAATTTCTTCGCCAAATTCACGAATATCTTCAAACGAGCGATACACCGAGGCAAACCGCACATAAGCAACTTTGTCGAGCTTTTTCAGCGCTTCCATAATGCATTCCCCAACTAAATGACTCGACACTTCTCGTTCGCCGGTGGCACGTAGTTGCGATTTTATTATATTCACCACTTCTTCTACTTGCTCGGTGCTAACCGGGCGTTTTTCGAGCGCTCGATTTAAGCCATTTAAGAGTTTATCTTCGTTAAAGGGCTCGCGGCTGCCATCTTGCTTAATAACCCGTGGCATCACCAGTTCAGCCCCTTCAAAAGTAGTAAAGCGTTCATGACAGTCATTACATTCGCGACGACGCCGTACTTGGTGACCCCCACCAACTAAGCGTGAATCAATAACTTTGGTATCCTTTGCGGTGCAAAATGGGCAATGCATAACTATATACTTCCGTTTTAAAACAAAAAAGGCCGCGTTTAAGCGGCCTTTATCTTAGCAAAAAACTAAGCGATTGTGATCTAAATTACTCCGCCTGATGCAATTAAGCGTAAACAGGCAGTTTTGCACAAATGGCTTTAACTTTTTCTTTCACTTGCGCCTGTACAGACTCATCATTAATGTCATCTAGTACATCACAGATCCAGCCAGCAAGCTCTTTTGATTCTGCTTCTTTAAAACCACGACGCGTAATTGCCGGTGAACCAATACGTAGGCCCGATGTAACAAACGGTGAACGTGGATCGTTCGGTACTGAGTTTTTATTTACCGTGATGTTCGCGTTACCCAGTGCAGCATCTGCATCTTTACCAGTGATATCTTTATCGATTAGATCCAGTAAGAATAAGTGGTTATCAGTTTTGTCAGAGACAATTTTGTAGCCGCGCTGCTGCATCACAGAAACCATAGCTTGCGCATTTTTAACCACTTGCTGTTGATATGCTTTGAATTCTGGTTGCAGTGCTTCTTTAAATGCCACGGCTTTTGCTGCAATGATGTGACATAACGGGCCACCTTGGCCACCAGGGAAAACAGCACTGTTTAGCTTTTTGTAAATGGCTTCGTCGCCACAGCCAGAAATAATTAAACCACCACGTGGGCCAGCTAATGTTTTATGGGTCGTGGTAGTTACCACATGTGCATGAGGTACAGGGTTAGGGTAAATACCCGCGGCCACTAAACCAGCAACGTGAGCCATATCAACAAACAAGTAGGCACCTACTTTATCGGCAATTTCACGGAACTTAGCCCAATCAACAATGCCAGAGTACGCAGAAAAACCACCAATGATCATTTTTGGTTTATGCTCTAATGCTAACGCTTCAACCTGCGCGTAATCAATTTCGCCGGTTGCTTCGTCTAGTCCGTATTGAATGGCATGGTAAAGTTTACCCGAGAAGTTTACGTGCGAACCATGCGTTAAGTGACCGCCGTGCGCTAAGCTCATGCCTAAAACCGTATCACCGGCTTCTAATAGCGCTAAAAATACTGCTGAGTTAGCTTGCGAACCCGCGTGAGGCTGAACGTTAGCGTAGTCTGAACCAAATAATTCGTTGGCACGGTCAATTGCTAATTGTTCTACAACATCGACATGCTCACACCCGCCATAGTAACGTTTGCCAGGGTAACCTTCTGCGTATTTATTCGTTAACTGTGAACCCTGTGCTTCTAGTACGCGGGGGCTACAGTAGTTTTCAGAAGCGATTAATTCAATATGCTCTTCTTGACGCGCCGTTTCTTTAGTAATGGCGTCAAATAACTCGGGATCAAAATCTGAAATATTCATGCTACGTTCTAACATTGGGGTCTCCTGGGCATGGTGTATGGTGTTTTTTCGAGGCTTTATTGTACGCGTAAAACGACTGTTTGCCTATGCTGTAAAGTTGAGGATATTTAAACAGGGTTTACATCTATTTCACAGGTTTTTTAAGATGATATTTTTTAATCATCACATAATAAAAATAAATGTATTTTATTTTTTATATTTGCATAACTAATGAAACCAGCAGCGCGTAACTGACCGCTAAAAACAGCGCCCTAAGACGCTGTTTTTAATCTTAACAATTATGCTAATTTACTAAGTATTTCAGTACGTAACGCATCGTAATCGGCTTTCATATCGGTGGCTAAACACGGCTTAGCTAAGGCGTCTGCCAGCGGCTTTGGCATGTCCAACTCAATGTTTAAAATTTGTTCGACACTATCTTTAAATTTTGCCGGGTGCGCCGTTGCTAAAAATATTCCCGCACTCCCCGCGCTGCGATTTTCAACGAGCCCTTGATAAGCAATAGCGGTGTGCGGCTCAGCGACATAGCCCATTTGTTGAATATTTTTCATCACCGTTTGCGTATCTTGCTCACTAACGCTGGTTGAATAAAAATTATCGTAGCTAAACCAGTCATTATCTAACATGCTTTGCACGCGCGGCCAGTTATTTGGTTTACTCACATCCATAGCGTTTGACAGTGACTCAAGCGTGGCATTAGGTGCCCAGTTTTTATCACGCATAAAACGTGGCACAGTATCGTTTTGATTGGTTGTTGCGCTTAGCTTGGCGATGGGCAAGCCAATCACCGCGCCGATCATCGCCGCGCACACGTTACCAAAGTTACCACTGGGCACCGAAATGTGTGCCGTGGCACGCTTTTCTTTAGGCAGTTGCGCAATTGCTTCAAAGTAATAGCATACTTGCGCTACTAAACGACTGATGTTGATAGAGTTGGCTGAATTTAACCCTAAGCTCGTTTTCACTTCTTCATCTAAAAAGGCGTTTTTAACTAACTGTTGGCAATCATCAAAGCTACCGTCGATAGCGTAACAATGAATATTATTACCTAGCGTTGTAAACAGCTTTTGCTGTGCCAATGATATTTTCCCTTTCGGGTATAAAATCACCACGTCGATATTAGGCTTATTATAAAATGCATGGGCAACCGCAGCCCCAGTGTCGCCCGACGTGGCCGTTAAAATGGTTACCTTTTCACCTTGATTAAACTGCGCTAAACACTCCGCCATAAAGCGTCCACCAAAGTCTTTAAACGCCAACGTCGGTCCATGAAACAACTCTAAACAATACGTATTGTCTGCGACTTCCACCAATTTTACCGGAAAGTTAAAAGCATTTTTAACCATTTGCGCTACGGTATCAGCGGGCAGTTCATCACCAATTAAATGGGCCAGTATTTTGCTACTACGGGTGACAAAGTCCATTTCTAGCAGGGCATCAAGGTTGGCAAGGGGAGCTAAGGATTCTGGAAAAAACACCCCTTGATTTCGGCCTAAGCCGGTTTTTACCGCTTCAATAAACGACACTTTTTGCGAACACTCTTTTAAATTATGTAATTGCATTACTAGCTATCCTATAAAACTGTTAATTGACGTGTGCCGTCGTTATCTAATTTACAAATATGGCAAAAGCCTTGCTCGTTAATATAATTTGCCTGCAACCACTGTGCACAGCGCTCTGCAGCGGCGAGGGTTTTACATACGGTAAATAATGTTGGGCCGGCCCCAGATATACTGACGATTTCGGCGCCCAACTCAGGCAAGCTCGCTTTTGCTTCACTAAAACCGTTTATCAATGCTGCGCGATGCGGCTCAGCGATAGCGTCTTGCATAATACTAAGTGCATCGTCAAAACGCTGCGTTAACAATAAGCTACTAAAAGCCGCTAAACGCTGTGCAAATTCAACACTGGCATGCATACTTAATTCGCTTGGTAATACTGAGCGCGCTTTGGCGGTATTAAGCGAAAATCCAGGAAAAGCTGCAACGTAATACCAGTGCTCGTCAACGGGTAAAGTAATCGATTTATTGGGTATTAAATCACCGGTCAATTGCAGCCCCCCTAAGTAACAAGGGGTGATATTATCGTAATGGCGACCACCACTCACAATCGCTTCAAAGTCGGCCATCAGCTCAATCAGTTCAACTTGACTCAAATTGGTTTTCGCAAACTTATCTAACGCGGCAAACGTGGCCACCACTGAGCAGGCACTTGAACCAAGCCCCGAGCCGATTGGTAAATTCTTTTTCAATTCTAACTTTACCGCTGGCATTTCAGGCGCAACCTGCGCTCTAAAATGCACTAAACATTGATAAGCTAAGTTTTCACTGGCATCCGCGGGAAGTTTGTCGGCGTAAGCGCCAGAACACACAAACTCATCTTGTGTTGCTGCGCTAACCACAGCAACATCGCCCAATAAGCTACCATCGATAGGCGCCAGAGCTGCGCCAAGTGAGTCAAAACCAACGGCAAAATTACCAATAGAGGCTGGAGCATATACTTCAATCATGATTAACTCCTAGCGCGATAACGTTTTTAAAATATCAGCAAATACGCCGGCGGCTGTCACTGCCGACCCCGCGCCATAACCACGTATTACAAATGGCCGTGGCTGATAATATTGGCTCAAAATAGCTAAGGCGTTTTCGCCATCGCGAATATCATAAAGCGCATGTTTTGCATCCACTGCCTCTATGCCTACCTTACAGTGACCTTGTTTAATGGTGCCTACATAGCGCAATACTTTACCTTCTGCTGCGGCACTGGCGATACGGTCGTTAAACGCGGCATCTAAGCTTGGTAGCTTTGCCATAAACTCATCAACATTATCACCCTCAGCAAATCCTGCTGGTAGTACCGACTCCACTTCTATGTCGCTTAGCTCCAGTGCTAAACCAGATTCGCGAGCAATAATTAACAATTTACGCGCCACATCGGTTCCCGATAAGTCATCGCGCGGATCGGGCTCGGTAAAGCCACTTTGTTTCGCTTTAATCGTCGCCTCAGACAACGATAAGCCATCTTGCAGCGCACCGAACATATATGACAATGAACCGGATAAAATACCGCTAAATTCAAGCAGTTCATCCCCTGCGCCAAATAACGATTTTAAGTTATCGAGTACTGGTAAGCCGGCGCCCACATTGGTTTCGTATAAAAATTTACGGCCATTTTTTTGTGTTGCCGCGATCAGTTGCTGATAGTAAGCATACGAACTGGTATTGGCTTTTTTGTTTGCTGCCACCACATGGAACCCAGCATTTAAAAAGTCGACATATTGTGCCGCTAGCGCATCAGACGAACTACAGTCTACCAGCACTGGGTTAATTAAATGGTTTTGCTGGACAAATTGCTCCACCAGCTTTAAATCAAACGCTTGCTCAGCGGCGGCCAATTTTTGTTGCCACTCATCAAAAGCAATACCTTCACTGTCTAAGTGCAACTGACGCGAGTTAGCCACCCCGTAAAGATTAAGCTTAATATTGCGCTGCTTAAGCCAAGCTTGTTGACGCTCTAGTTGTTGAATAAGTTCTTGCCCAACTAAACCACAGCCAAGTAAAAACACATCAATAGAAGGAATGTGAGTAAAGAAATTCTCATGGCACACTTTCACCGCACCATTACAACGCTCGCCATCGATCACCGCCGAAATCGAACTTTCGGTAGAGTCCTGTGCAATGGCAACTATGTTTACTTGGGCTTGCGCTAATGAAGCAAAAAACTTAGCCGCTAAGCCTTTGTGTGCGCGCATGTTATCGCCCACTAACGTCACAATAGCTAAATTACGCTTTACTTGAACGGGTTCAATTAACCCTGCTTGCGACTCTAACTTAAACGCCGTTTGCAGCGCTTCAAGTGCCAGTGCTAAATCGGCTTCATGCACACAAAAGCTGATACTAAATTCACACGACGACTGAGTAATTAAAACAATCGATACATTATCAAGTGCTAACGCATTAAACACTCTCGATGCCATACCCACTTTACCTTTCATACCTGGGCCCGATACCGTGAGCATGGCTAAATTTTGTAAACTAGAAAGCGCTTTTACCGGCTCTGCTGAAACACTTTCATTACTTATCAATGAGCCTTGCGCATCGGGGTTATGCGTGTTTTTAATTTCGCACGGTACACCGGCTTTAGCGCAAGGTAAGATTGTTTTTGGGTGCAGTACTTTTGCACCAAAGTAAGATAACTCCATTGCTTCTTTATAAGATAAAAAGTCAACTTTTGTAGCGGTTTTAATATAACGTGGATCGGCACTGTATACGCCATCAACATCGGTCCATATTTGACAGACATCAGCTTCTAAGCACGCAGCAGCAATAGCGGCGGAGTAATCTGAGCCATTACGCCCTAACGTAGTCAGTTCGCCTTGCTCATTACTGGCAGTAAAGCCTGGCATAATATAAATAGTTGCGGGATTATCTTTTAATGCCGCTTGAAAGCGCCCTTTACTTAAGGCTAACTCGGCCTCAGCATCAATATAGCCCCCAGTCGAGACAATACACTCACTCGCTTCAAGGTACTGCGCGTTTGCCTCTTTGAGTAAACACTGCATTAGTGACACACTGACGCGCTCACCAAAACTAATAATATAAGCACGTATTTGCTCAGGACAGCACTTGATCAGTGACACACCATCTAGCTTATTTTTTAGTTCGTTAAAGTTAGGCCAATGCGCCACAGCGCCGGCTTTATTTTCTACCGCTGACTTAAGTTCGTTACATCTGCTTAGCAGTGCCTGCCATTGCTGTTCAAAGTTCTCCCCTTGCTCAGCTGTACTCGCCAACGCAACCAGCGAGTCGGTCATGCCACCAGGCGCTGACAATACCAATAACATTTCATCTTTTAACTGTGCTTTGGCAAGCGCAGCGACCTGCTCTAAGCAGGCAAAATCGGCAAGCGATGATCCACCAAATTTTAAAACGCGCATTTTTTATGTTTCCTCATTCCATAAAACGAAAAAAGGCCTGAGTTCGAAGTGAACACAGGCCTTTAAATTTGTTGCACCGACCCATGCCACTATCCAGTTAGGATGGTGGTTGTAATAATAATGGTCGCTGCAAGATTAAATGTTTTCATAGCTTAAGACTGCCTTAACAACAGCTATACTGTCAACCCTCACTCAGCAGATAAAACAGTCTTTTTTTTCATCTTACACCCTAATAAATGCCAAATTTATGCAATGTATGACGCAAACTCATTTTGCTCAGTGGTTTTTCAATAAAGTTAATGGCCCCTAATTGCAGCACACGTTGCTGCATTTGCTGCTGAACATCTGCCGAAATAATCAACACAAAGCACTCTTTTTTTGTTGCCTTGATATGCTCCAGCACCTGCACCCCATCTAGTTCGGGCATGGTTAAATCAAGGCACACTAAATCAAAATGCTGCTGAGCTAATAACGCGAGCGCCTCTACGCCCGTCGCTGCTTGGCGGATATCGGCTGCAATGCAATCATTTAAACAGCGAATCACTTGTTTACGGGCTACGGCGGAATCATCACATACTAAAACAGAAAATTTTGTCATCTAGTTTGCCATGTTTAGTTAAGCTAATTTACAGTGTGTCAAATAAGGTTTGCTAGTCACCTTAGCACAGCCAGACAGAAAAAATAGCCGCACCATGACAGTCACTCACTATTAATAAATTTCATTATGCTAAGGTAGCAATCACCTTGCGTACCAATGGGCTATACCAAGTAACTCACCTCACGACGAAACAGCCTTACTTTTTATCTGTAGCGGCGATATAGCTAGTTATGAGCCACAGTCAATAAGCACGTTGCTTTAAAACTATACACAGCTAAATCAGCCGTTTCGAGATAACGATTTTATTGCTATGATTGGGCAAATTTTTTAAATGGATCTGTATTGCTATGTGGTTTAGTAACCTTATTTGTTATCGCTTTAAACAAGATGTTTTGTACACCCAAGAGGATTTCGATAAAGCATTAGAGCAAGACGTATTTCGCCCATGTACGGGCCAAGAACTGGCTACATTTGGCTGGACTAAAGCGTTTGGAAAGCACGGTGAAACCATGTCGCACTTTTCACAAAAAAGTATTTTAGTGTGCGCAAAACGTGAAGAAAAAGTACTGCCTGCTGCGGTTGTTAATGAGCTTGTTGCGGAAAAAGTCGAGCAGATTGAAGCCGAAGAAAATCGCCCGGTTAAGAAAAAAGAAAAAGACGAATTAAAAGAAAATATTTTACATACCCTATTGCCGCAAGCATTTAAAAAATCGAGCTTACAGTTTGCGTTTATCGACCAAGAAAATGGCTGGGTGGTGGTTAATAGTGGCAGCTTTAATAAAGCCGAAGAATTACTGGCATTGCTGCGTAAATCATTAGGTACGCTACCGGTTGTCCCTGCATTTGCAAACTACGATTTAGACGTATTTTTAACTGATTGGCTAACTAACTTCACTACCCCTGAAGGTTTTGCCATTGGTTCAGATGCAGAACTTGAAGAAGCTGATGATAGCGGTGCGCAAGTTAAACTCAAAGGCCATGACTTGTCGTGTGACGAAGTTAAATCGCACCTTGAAAGCGGTAAGCGTGTCACGAAACTAGCCCTTGATTGGCAAGAGCGCGTTAAGTTTATGCTACAAAACGATGGCTCAATTAAACGGTTAAGCTATGCCGACACGCTTAAAGAAGAAAATGCCGATATCCCTAAAGAAGATATGGCAGTTAAACTCGATGCCGACTTTATTTTAGCATCAGAAGAAATTAAGCAATTACTTGAAGAGTTAACCCAAGGCTTAGGCGACGCCGACGATTTAGCGTAAGTGCGCCATTAGTTTAGTCACAAAAAAGCACGCTAACAGCGTGCTTTTGTTATTTAACCGATAAACTAATCAAACATGGTTTTAACGTCATCAACCAAATTGTTGTATTCATCGCTGCCAAATAGCTCCAGCGACGGAATAATACCTTTATTTATATACACCTGTAGCGCGGCCGATTTATCAGACACTTGCAGCGTGCCCTCTAAAATAGCGCCAATACGAATAAAATCAATGTAGCTAATTTCTTTTGGCCGGTAGCTTGGGTTAGCCCAGTTTTTTGCCACCTCAACAAATTCATCGGGAAATTCCCACGCTTCTAATATCGACCCACCAACTTTACCACTGAGCTTTTGAATTGCATGGGCTAAAAAGCTTGGGTTTGCAAATACTTCATGATGACGCTCAGCTTCAGTTAAAATCGGTAACACGCCAATATTATAAATTAGTGACGCCAAAATATTTGAATCACGATTTAACGAGTTTTGCTTATTATTTTTTAAATACAGCTCCATCACCGCCATAGAGTGGCTGGCAACTATCAAAGTTTTTTTCCACGCTTTATCCATGTAGCTTTTAATTAACTCATTGTTCGATACAAATAATTGCTCCATTGCCATCGCGGTGGCAATCATCTTTATGCGGTGCAAACCAATCCGCGTTACCGCTTGATGTAAATTAGAGGCTTTGACGCTGCGGCCAATTAGCGCGCTATTAGCAACTTTAATCATGCGCGCTGAAAGCGCTGTATCTTGCGAGATCACATCCGACATTTGTATCAAATTTACATCATCACTGTCGGCTGCTTGGCGCACTTTAATGGCCACTTCCGGTAAGGTAGGCAGCACCAATGTGTCGTTATTAATTCTATCAACTAAGATGGTTAGCAAAGCATTTTCTGTAGACATAAAACATCCCTTTGATTTGTGGCCTGTAAATATATGTACACCAAGCTTAAATCGTTAAATACTATAATTATTTAGTATTAACTAATTTATCGCTAAAGTTAACATAACGATATAAATTTATTTTTTTATTTGCCAGTTATTCACTGTAAATTACCACACTAACGGCTAACGCTTGCTATTTACTACTGTGTTTTGCTTTAATGCAGTCAACAAAAAGGCAGCACGGTCATAATAATAAGTGCCTTCGCTTAATTATAAAACTTACTTTTAATAGGCAAAATAATGAATTTAAATAAAATTAGCCAAGCTATTTTACTCTCAGGTGTGGTTTTCCTTAGCGCTTGCTCAGAGCAAGCTCCTTCATCAACAGCCGCGCCGCAAGTTAAAACAGAGCCAGCGCAATCCGCAAGCCCTACCCTAGTGAATATCGATAGACAGCGTTTAGATATTTACACTGACTTTAGCTTAGAAACTGATTTATCGCATTTATCCGACAATCAAAAGGCCATGGTTGCGAAATTAATTGATGCTTCTAAAATTATGGATGAGTTATTTTGGCAACAAGCGTTTGGTGACAGTAAACAGCAGTTTTTAGCTAACTTAACTGACGACCAAGTACGTAAATTTGCGGATATTAACTATGGCCCATGGGATCGTTTAAACGGTGATCAGCTGTTTTTATCGGGTTACAAAGAAAAAGCCTTAGGCGCACAATTTTACCCCGCCGACATCACTAAAGAAGAGCTAAACCAAGCCGATATAGCAGACAAAACGGGGCTTTATTCTATTATAAAACGTGACGAGCAAGGCAAGCTTTACAGTGTCCCTTATGCCACAGAATATGCTACTGAGCTTGCCGCTGCTGCCGATTTACTACGTGAAGCCAGTCAGCTTGCCGAAGATAAAGAGTTTGCTAACTACTTAAATTTACGCGCAGACGCGCTACAAAACGATGATTTCCAAGCATCTGACTTTGCTTGGATGGATATGAAAAATAACCCTATTGATGTGGTTATTGGTCCTATTGAAACCTATGAAGACCAACTATTTGGCTACCGTGCTGCTTATGAGTCTTATGTATTAATTAAAGATTTAGCATGGAGCGAGCGCCTCGCTAAATTTGCTGCCTTTTTACCTGAGCTACAAAAAGGCCTACCGGTTGATGATAAATACAAACAAGAAGTCCCGGGGTCCGACGCCGACTTAAATGCCTACGACGTTGTTTACTATGCTGGTCATTCAAATGCGGGCAGTAAAACCATTGCAATTAACTTACCCAATGACGAGCAAGTGCAGCTTGAAAAAGGCACCCGCCGTTTACAGCTAAAAAATGCCATGCGTGCCAAGTTTGATAAGATTTTAGTGCCGATTGCCGAGCAGCTAATTGTTCCTGAGCAACGTAAGCATATTACCTTTGATGCGTTTTTTGCCAACACCATGTTTCATGAAGTGGCGCACGGCTTAGGTATTAAAAACACCTTAACCGGTAAAGGCACTGTGCGTCAGTCACTGCAAGAGCATGCCAGTGCGCTTGAAGAAGGCAAAGCCGACATTTTAGGCTTGTACATGATTGAGCAACTGCTTAAAAAAGGCGAAATTAGCGAAGGAACACTTGAAGATTACTACACCACCTTTATGGCGGGTATCTTCCGCTCGGTGCGGTTTGGCGCATCAAGTGCTCACGGCAAAGCCAATATGATCCGCTTTAACTTCTTTGCTGAACAAGGCGCGTTTTCTAAAAATGAAGCGGGCTTATACCGGGTCAATATGGAAAAGATGAGCGCGGCAATGGAAAAACTATCACGCTTAATTTTAACCATTCAAGGTGATGGCGATTATCAACAAGTCGATGCGCTAATTCGCACTCACGGCGATATTAAAGCTGAACTTGCTAAAGACTTAGCAAAGCTAAGCCAAGCGAATATTCCGGTTGATGTCACCTTTAAACAAGGTAAAGCGGTACTAGGTCTTAAATAACGTCACTTAGTGAGTTAAAGTTAACTGAAAAAAAACGCCGTGATGCTAGATCACGGCGTTTTTGTTATTGGCTAAGTTATTATTGCTCGCTGGCCATTAACTGTGTCACCACAGGCGCTAAACTGGTTAAACCAAAGCGACGGCCTTTTTCTATTGCGGCCTCTGCGCTCAAGCCTTGTTTATGCGCATCTAAAGCAATTAACGCGCCCACTCTATTGCTACTGGCGCAATGTAAAAACACCGGTTCATTATTATATTTAGCAAGTAACTCAGCAAGCTGCTGGGCATTTTCGTAGCTCACATCATTAGCACCGGCCACGGGTATGCTATGGTATTGCATTTCCAACTGCTGCACTGTTGCCGACTCATCAAAACTTTGCTCTGATGCGGGGCGTAAATTAATCACATGCTTAATGCCAAGCTTAGCGAGCACCGCTAACTGCTCAGCGCTTGGCTGGCCACCGGTAAACACCTGATTAGGCTGTTGACTGATATTTTTAATCGCCATTTGTGATACAGCGTCGGCATTAATTTCAGTTGCTGTGCTAACACGACTAGTAGCAACAAGGGCTACACATAACAGTGCAGAGTACACGCTCGATAATTTTAATTTCATAATATGCCTCTTATCTTTTTTAACTTAAAAGTGACTTTTTAGCTGTGCTATTTGTTCATCCGTATAAGCGATTGCGGGGAATTTACCCCATACCGGCGCCGGCCACGCTGCATCGGTTTTGTAGCGCACAATATGATGAATATGTAGTTGTGGCACCATATTCCCCAACGCCGCCACATTGAGTTTATCTGGAGTAAAGACACTCATTAACAGCTTACTTAACTTAGCAGACTCTGTTAAATAAACAATTTGTTGCTCATCAGACAGGTCGATAATTTCTGTTAAATTAGCTTGCCTTGGCACCAGTATAAACCATGGATACTGGCTGTCATTCATTAGCAGCACTTTACACAGTGGCCAATCTGCAAGCTCTATACAATCGCGCTGTAGCTCGGGGGCTAATTCAAAACCGGGAGTGCTCATTACTCATCACCTCATTAGTCTATAATATAAGTTACTTTATAGCATTTAGTTGCAGTTGCACACGCTTGTGTTTTACCATCAAAGCAATTTTATTCAAGCTAAGACACCACTATGCTAAAAACAATAAAACACCTGTCGTTGGCCATTCCACTTGTAGCCAGTGCGGTTAGTGTACAAGCAAAACCCTTAACCTTAGAGCGTATTTTTGACGATCCCAGTTTATCGGGTAAGTCTCCGATACAATTAAAGTTTTCACCCGACGGCAGTCGCGTTACTTACCTCCAAGGTAAAACCGATGACTACAACCGCTACGATCTGTGGGAATACAACTTAAAAGATAATACTAACCGCTTGTTAGTCGACTCGGCTAAGCTATTTTCGGGCCCAGAAAACCTCTCTGATGAAGAAAAAGCGCGCCGTGAGCGCCAACGTATTTTTGGTAAAGGCATCCTTGAGTACAAATGGTCTAAAGACGGTAAAGCGTTGTTATTTCCACTCAATGGCGACCTTTACTACTATGAGTTAGCCACCAATAGCAGTAAAAAACTCACCAATACCGACGCCTTTGAAACCGATGCCCGCTTTTCACCTAAGGGAAATTTTGTCTCGTTTATTCGCGAACAAAATTTATATGCGTTAGCGCTTGATTCTGGGAAAGAGCTTCAGCTGAGTAAGGATGGCGGCGGAGTGATTAAAAACGGCATGGCCGAATTTGTCGCGCAAGAAGAAATGAGCCGCATGACCGGTTACTGGTGGGCTGACGATGAGTCAAAAATTGCCTTTACACGGGTTGATGAAAGCCCAGTAAAAGAAGCTATTCGTAACGAAATTTACGCCGACGAAGTTAAACTATTTAACCAACGCTACCCGTTTACCGGTACGAACAACGTGAAAATACAACTCGGTGTGGTGTCATTAAATGATCAACAGCTTGATTGGGTTGATTTAGGCAGCGATGACGATATTTACCTGGCGCGCGCTAAGTGGTTAAAAGACAGCAAAACGCTGTCGTATCAATGGCAAAATCGCTCACAGCAAACGTTAGAGCTGCGCTTTTATAACAGCGCAACTAAAACACAAAAAGTAGCACTCACTGAAAACAGCGATACCTGGATCAATCTGCATTTTGATCTGGAATTTTTAAAAGACAACAAGCACTTTGTGTGGGCCTCTGAACGCGATGGCTTTAAACATTTATACTTGTACCGCACTAACGGCCAACTGGTACGGCAAATTACCCAAGGCGACTGGGTGGTTGACGAGTTACAAGGGATAGACGAGAAAAAAGGCCTGGTTTATTTTTCTGCTCGCAAAGACACGCCACTAGAAAGCCATTTATACAGTGCGCCCCTTTATAAAAAAGGCGAGCTAAAGCGTATTACCAAGTTAGGCCAGTACCATGATGTGGTACTTGCCAAAGATAATAAAACCTTTATTGATAATAGCTCAGCGGTGAATAAGCCTAATGCTGCGGCGCTGCGTAAAATTAACGGCGAGTTTATTACTTGGCTAGAAGAAAACAAGCTCGATAACAGCCACCCATTAACGCCTTATTTAAGCGATTTGGCCGAGCCTGAATACGGCACGCTAAAAGCTGACGATGGCCAAGTAATGCATTACCGCTTATTTAAGCCAAGCAATATGGCTAATGGGAAAAA
The DNA here is from genome assembly GCF_041613455.1 of Pseudoalteromonas sp. Taxonomy (GTDB): domain Bacteria; phylum Pseudomonadota; class Gammaproteobacteria; order Enterobacterales; family Alteromonadaceae; genus Pseudoalteromonas. Next base: position 32,663 of record NZ_JBFJHD010000004.1, read on the forward strand.
GCACCCGGTTATTGTGAACGTGTATGGCGGACCACACGCACAGCGCGTAACCAACAGCTGGCGCAGTAAAAACCTATACTTTCAGTACATGGCGCAACAAGGCTACGTCATTTTTCAACTCGATAACCGTGGCTCGTACAATCGTGGTAAACAGTTTGAAGATGCCATTTACAAACACTTAGGTGTAGTTGAAGTGGCCGACCAAATAACGGGCGTCGAGTTTTTACGCACCTTAGAGTATGTTGATCCCGAACGGATTGGTATTTATGGTCACAGCTATGGCGGCTATATGGCATTAATGACCATGTTTAAAGCTGGTGACTACTTTAAAGCGGGTGTGTCGGGCGCTCCGGTAACCGATTGGGCATTGTACGACACCCATTATACTGAGCGTTATTTAGGTCATCCGGCAAGCAATGCTAAAGGCTATCACGACAGTGCGGTATTCCCGTATAGTGACGGCTTAAAAGGCCCGCTGATGATTTACCATGGTATGGCCGACGATAACGTGTTGTTTACCCACGCCACTAAGTTATTTAAACAATTACAAGATACCAATAAAGAGTTTGAAATGATGACCTACCCAGGCTCTAAGCACAGTCTGCGCGGTAAGCAAGTGCAAACGCACTTACACCAAACCATTACTAACTTCTTTAACCGTCATTTTGCAGTTAAATAATAATCTATAAATACAAAAAAGCCCTGATAATTCAGGGCTTTTTTATTAGTTACGATTACTTACAAACAGTAATGCGCGAATAAACTGCTAACTGACGCGGCGGTTGGTTTACCATGTTGCCAATCGCCCCCTTCAACGCCACTGCCGGCAATATCCATATGCACATACGGTAACGGCAGGCTTGAATCGTTGCCGTGTTTATCTAAGCCACCCACAATCGCTAAAAACGCCATCGGGAATTGATGCCCGCGCGCCGTTACTGCTGAAGCAGCATTGTTACTTGACAGTACATCGTCGGCTAAGGTGCGCGGTTTTACAAAGTCGTAATCTTCACGGCGAGAGCGCGACACTTCGGCGCCATCGGCCCATAAATCACCACAATCGGCAAGCTGGCGCGATATATTCGCACTGCGTGCCGGGCCATTTTCAACGTAGGCTCCATAAGGCCCCATTGCACGGGCGGCATGGCCGGTTAAAGTAGCCACGGTAAACAGCGTGGGGTTTATTTCGTTTTTAGCTAAGTCTTTCATTTCGCTAAGTAAGTCGCCCATTGCTAAACGCCCTTCGGCATCGGTATTACCAATGCGCACTCGCACACCTTCGCGGCTAGTAATAATTTCATCGGGAACAAAACAGTCTGAGCCAATCGAGTTACGCACTACCGCTAAATACGCAATCACTTTAACGCCTTTCGGTTGATAGTCAGCCACCGCTTTCATAAAGCCTGCCACCGACGCCGCGCCGCCTTTATCGCGGCTCATGCCCGCCATATAGCCGCCCACTTTTAAATCTGCACCGCCGGTATCGTAAACCAAACCTTTACCCACAAACATTAGGGTACGAGTAACCTCGCCTTGTGGCACATATTCCAGCTTTACAACCCGTGGGTGATGACGCTCAACCGCGTACGAGGCGCGCGCTACCGTGCTTAACATTGGGTAGTTTTTATCAATCGCCGCTAAGTCGTCAATCACTTCAACCGCGACGCTTGAGCCGTTAAATAAATCAACACAGTAGTCAGCAAAACGCGGGGGCGCCATACGCTCAGGCTCAGTACCACATAAGTCACGCGCGGCATATTGCCCTGCAGCCAATGCATTCACGGCTTTCACTGTTTGCTCTGTAGCTCCCACTACCCCAATTTGAGTAATAGGCTCAATCGCTACGCCGTGGTGCTCGCGCGCTTCAAGTGGTTGCCACAAGGCTTGGCAGGCACCTAAAAAAGCCACTTCAAGCGCATGCTGATACCGGCTGTCGGCATTTATATTCGGTAAGTAAATTGCAGGGTTAACACTGCCCGATGCTTTCGCTTCATTTATGGCAAGCTTTGCAGCATCAAAATAACGGCGTACGTCGTCGTAATCTCTATTTAATGGCCCGGTTGGCGCCAAAATTACCCGCTTATTTTCAATCACTAATAATGTTACTTGGTTACCAATACGAGAATCTACTTTTGCGTGTGCTGTAATCGCATCGCGTAATGGGTTATTAGCTAATTGCGAAAAGTCATCACTGATGATAATGAGTGCGTCATGTGCGGTGCATGCAAGGCTAGCGCTCACTGGCTGAGCCACTACTGCTTTGGGGTATGCCATAAATAAAGGTCCTATTAAAAACATCAGTGCTTATTATCAATTATTTGCCTATTGAAAACCAGCAAGCTGCGATAAGCGAGGCGCTTTTGCTTACCGGTACTGGCAACATGGGGCTACAGCGTTTACACATCCAGTATGCTGAGTTGTAAATTATGCTCTGGTTGATTTTTTATGCCCACGCCAATGCCCAACAACCGTACCGGTTGTTGCAGCCCACGTTGATACGCTTTAGTGAGTAATTGGCTAAAGACTGCGGCGTCTAGTTGGTGGTAAGCCTGATCAGCCGAGGTCACCACAAAATTGGCAAACTTCACTTTAACACTCAGTTTATTGATTTGCTGTTGTAGTTGTTGCTTATGCAGCCGCGTGGTTAATTCTTCAAGTAACGAAGGCAATTGCGCGAGGCACTCGTGTAAACTGGTTTTATTGTACTCGTAGGTATGCTCAACGCTGAGCGATTTACGCACCCGCTCAGTAGACACTCGGCCTATATGTTCACCCGCGCACTTTTGATATAACGACACGCCAAAATTACCTACATGCTGCTGCATCCAAGTCACGCCTTTTTCGCGTACATCTTGGCCGGTATACAATCCCTTTAAGTTCAGCTTTTCAAGCGTGACTTTACCCACCCCGGGAATTTTACCCAGCGGTAACTGCGCTAAAAAGGCATCTACTTGTTCGGGCAATACCACAAACTGGCCATTGGGTTTATTTTCATCGCTGGCAATTTTGGCAATAAATTTAATCGGCGCAATGCCCGCCGAAGCAGTCAATCCGGTGGTATTAAAAATGTCGGCACGAATTTGCTCAGCAATAAGCGTAGCGCTCCCCTTGCAAGCAGTACTTTGAGTAACATCAAGGTAAGCTTCATCCAAGGATAACGGCTCAATTAAATCGGTATAACGGCTAAATACCGCGCGAATTTGCTGTGATATCTGCTTATAAACCGCCATGCGCCCCGGCACTATTACTAAATGCGGGCACAGTTGTTTAGCCCGATAATTCGACATCGCCGAGCGCACACCATATTCTCTGGCAAGGTAATTGGCTGTAGACAGCACCCCACGACGGCTATTGCCCCCTATCGCCAAGGGTACGTTCGCCAACGCAGGGTTGTCGCGCATTTCTACCGCCGCATAAAAGCAGTCCATGTCTATATGAATAAACTTTTTCATCACCGCATAACAACTGTTTATTTATACAGCCATTATTATGGCATCGCTATTAATTAGCAACCCTAATATAAGTTAATAATAGCGTTGAGCGCCTAGTGCAGCGCGGTTGAAGCATTTTAATTATCTTGAGGTGGCTGGCGCATATTGCTAACCTAACGACTTTAAAGCAAAGGACGATAAGTGTATGCAAACGTTTAAAGATCAACACCCTATTCATACCGATATTACCGTTGCGTGGGGGGATATGGATGCCCTACAGCACGTCAATAATGTGGTTTATTTACGCTACTTTGAAGTAGCGCGCATCGACTTTTTAACTAAAATAAATTTGTTTGATACCATTAGCAGTAACGGTGTGGGTCCGGTGATCAGCGAAAATACGATTCGCTATAAGCGTCCAGTAACGTTTCCCGACACCTTGACGGTAGGCGTGACCATCAGCGATATTAAAACGGATCGCTTTATGATGAACTACAGCGTGTTTAGCCACGCACAAAATACCATTACCACCACCGGCAGCTCGCAAGTCGTGATGTTTGATTTTCAAAGCGGTAAAAAAGCGCCCATTAGCGAACCGCTGTTATCTGCGATACAACAATACGCCCAATAATAAGCCAGTAAACTAAGGAGCTTTCATGCAATACAACCCACTAGGTAGCAGTGGTGTAAACGTTTCTCGAGTCTGCTTAGGTAGTATGACATGGGGTTTACAAAATACGCAACGTGACGCCGATGAGCAAATAGCCTATGCACTTGATCACGGTGTAAACTTTATTGATACCGCTGAAATGTACGCGGTGCCTCCCTCACCCGACACCTATGGTAAAACCGAGCAAATTATTGGCAACTGGTTAGCCCGTAATCAAGATAAACGCAGCGATATTGTGCTGGCCACTAAAATTGCCGGCAATGGTTTAGAGTGGATCCGCGATGGCAGTGATATCACTCGACAAACCGTGATTGCTGCTGTGGATGAGTCACTAAAGCGGCTGCAAACTGACTACATTGATTTGTATCAGTTACATTGGCCTAACCGCGCTACTCCCCACTTTGCCAAGCAATGGCCCGGCATGCTTAAATTTACCGAGGTAGATACGCAACAGCAAACGGCCAATATGCTCGACATTCTTGAAGGCTTAAACGACTGTGTAAATGCGGGAAAAATAAAACACTGTGGCCTGTCAGACGACACGCCTTGGGGAATTAGCCAGTTTTTAACGTTAGCGAAACAGCATAATCTACCGCGCATGGTGTCAGTTCAAAACGAGTTTAGCCTAGTGCACGCCAAAGATTGGCCGTATTTAGTCGAGCAATGTGTGCATGAAGACGTCGCCTATTTACCTTGGTCACCGCTGGCGGCAGGCTCATTAACCGGTAAGTATTTAAACGGTGCACGCCCTGCAGGAACGCGTTGGACCTTTATGCAGCGTAACGGTATTTTTCGCGACACTCCTCATGCGCAACAAGCCATTAAGCAATACGTAGCGCTCGCTCACGCCCACAATTTAACTCCCGCAGAGCTTGCCCTAGCGTGGTGTAATCAAGTCGATGGCGTCACCTCTACCATTATTGGTGCCACCTCTATGGCGCAGCTAAAAGAAGACATTGGCGCGTTTAATATTACCCTAAGCGCTGAAATCCTTGCTGCTATAAATAGTATTTTTCGCGATCACCCCATGCCATATTAAGCAACTACGCGTTAGCTAAAAAAACTTTAAAGTTACAGTGCAGCTATTGCCTAGCTGCACTTTTATTGGCCAGATTATTGTGCTCGCCACTGATGAGTTAATATGCATTGTTCATTGGCGTAAAGCGTCACACTAAACACACTGCCCGCTGTTACTTCGCCAACCCCGGCGGGGGTGCCGGTCATAATCACATCACCATCTTCTAAGTGCATAAAGTCAGTTATTTCCGCTAGTATCTGTGCTGGTGTGTGCAACATAAAATCGCTATTGCCTTGCTGTATAAGCTGCTGATTTATTGTTAGCTCAAAGCTAAAGTGCTGCATGTCATCACTAAGCTCAACAAACGGCGTAAATAACACCGAACCATCAAACGCTTTTGCTCGCTCCCACGGCAAGCCTTTGTTTTTTAACTTAGCCTGCACTTCGCGTTTCGTTAAATCGAGCCCCAACCCAATACCGACCAAGCGCTTGTTTTTTACTACAAAGCATAGTTCGGTTTCGTAATGCAGCACATCATTGTTATGCGTTGCTAACAGCTGTGTGCCTATTGCACTGTTAGGCTTATTAAATAGCACCATTTGCTCTGGCAACTCATTATTTAACTCTGCAATATGCGCGGTGTAGTTACGCCCTACACACACCACTTTTGACGGAGCCATTTGCTCAGCTGCTACCTTAATACTATTCATTTAGCCTACTCCTTCGCTTTTACATGGTGACAACACACTATTAATTGTAGCCATTTCATACATTGATTGTTACCTAATAATATGACAATTAAACAACAATATAGAATAAAAAGCAGTGATATACTCCCCCTATTAGTATGCCCTCGGCCAAGTTAATAATGACCAAACTCTATTAACCTTGACCATAAATTAACTTGATAGCACTGCCTTGTAAGCGGTTAAATTAAGCATGCAGCGCCAACCGTTTTTAAGCGGCCTGCAAAGCCAATACAATCAAGGTATCCCCACACTATCCTTGCTAGAGCATATTGATTTGAATCACCCACGAGTAAAGCAACAACAGGGTGAAGCGGTATTTTTAGAGCACGGCGGCAAAGCAAGCTCTGGCTTATGGCGCAAAATCATTACTTATTACCCCCCCCCCTGCCTGCCACTCATTAAGCGGAAATTAACTGGGTGGCAACATGGCGTTGGCACCCAGTTAATTACACCGTTACTGACAGGTTAAAGCGTTTTCTGCGGGCTCTGTGGTAATTGCTAGTTTTGCAATTGATAGCTGCCAAGCGCCTTGTGTGCTTAACTGCCACGGTATAAACACCTTAGCTAAATCAACACCTTGCTGTGCAAAACAGTTTAAATCAACTGATAACATGTGCCACTCACCGCCTTGTAGTAGCTGCTCAGTGATATCAAGCTGACCTTGGCAGCTATCACCACATTGCATAGCGAGCCATAATGGAGCGCTGGCGGCTTTATCTACTTTGATTTGCATTTGCAATTGTCCACCTTGCTCAACATACGCACGTAGATCAGCAGGAAACGCAGCTTGTAAATTCAGTGCGGCTAATTCAGCCCCGCTAAAGCGAATCGCGCGGGCATCTTCTTGCACATTTTTATCAAACGTATGTACGCTAATCGCCCCAACATTTACGCGGCTACTATCCATGTTTTTTTGCTGTTCACCACTTTGTAGTAGCAGCGACCAGGGGGCTTTTATAGCCCGTTCAAATAACACTAAATCATCAAGCTGCTGGCTATGCTGCGTTGTTTCGGTTAGGTCATCACCCAGCACGTTGCTTTGCCCGTAACTTAAACCAAAGCCATAAGGGAGTAATGGCGCGTAGTTTTCGTCGCCGCGATTTTCGTTATCAATCGGGTTATTTGGCCAAGAAAATGACAACTTACCACTAAAGTCATAGTTGATAGAGCCATCGGGCTGTTTAAATAATACGTCGCTAATCGCATCGCCTTCGGTGCCCGGTAACCACACCGCAACAAAGGCATCACTGGCATTGAGCTCAGCATTGACCCACATCGGACGACCACTAATAAATAACGATACCACCGGAATACCGGCGTCTTTAAATTTACGTAATAACGCCAAGTCGGTTTTATTACCGCGTTGGTATTCAAGATTATCAACATCGCCATTGCCTTCGGCATAAGGCTGCTCGCCAAACACCACAATAGCGACATCGGGGCGGTTGGTAAATTCACCGTTTAAATCATAGCTTACCTGTCCACCCGCTTGCTCTACGGTGTGTTTAATACCAGCATAAATTGAAGTGGCTCCCGGAAAGTCGCTGTTTTTATTTCCCGTGCCCTGCCAAGTCACACTCCAACCACCCGACTGCATACCAATGTTATCGGCACCTTGCCCTGCCACTAATACCTTAGTATTTGCTGACAATGGCAGTAGTTGCTGTTTGTTTTTTAGTAGTACTAACGACTCACGCACCGCTTGTTTTGCAATCGCGCGATGCTCGGCACTGCCTATCACCTCGGTTTTACCCGACAAAGGACGATTTGCAGGGCTCGGCTTATCAAACAAGCCGGCACGCATTTTTACTCTGAGAATACGGGTAACCGCATCATCAATGCGGCTTTGTGGGATTGCACCGCTATTCACTTGAGCAATTAAATTATAATACAGCGGCTGCCATTCATCGGGCGCCATATATACATCTAAGCCCGCGTTTGCAGCGTGTGCACAGTTACCATTGTCGCACCCTGCAACCTGCCCGTGACCGTTCCAATCACCGACAACAAAACCGTCAAAGCCCATTTTGCCTTTTAATACATCCGTTAATAAATATTTGCTGCCATGAATTTTTTCACCATGCCAGCTATTAAATGACGCCATGACGGTTTGTGCACCGGCGCTTAAGCCGCCAACATAACCTTGCGCGTGAAGCTCAAATAACTGCTGCTCGGTATCAATGTTATTACCTTGATCATCACCACCTTGCGTACCGCCATCACCTAAAAAGTGTTTTACGGTGCTGATCACTCGCTGTTGCGATAAAAAGTCTTTATCTACTGCGCCTTGCAAGCCCTTCACGATGGCTACTGAGTATGCTTTTACTATTTCTGGATCTTCTGAGTAGCCTTCATAGGTGCGTCCCCAGCGATCATCGCGCACCACCGCAACCGTAGGGGCAAATACCCAATCAATACCGGTTACCATGACTTCTTTAGCAGTCGCTGCCGCTATTTTTTCAATTAATGCCGGGTTATTTGCCGCCCCTAAGCCAATGTTATGCGGAAATAACGTCGCGCCAATCACATTATTATGGCCGTGTACCGCATCAGTGCCCCACATAGTAGGAATGGTGCTGCCATCAAGCGAGTCATCTATCGAGGCCTGATAGAGCTTTTCGGCTAAATCAATCCAATCTGCGGCGCTCGCATGCTTATTATTATTAGGAAACGCACCGCCGCCATTAAGATAGGAGCCAAAGCCATATTTACGCATATCTTCAACCGTAATATTACGAATTTCTGGCTGGATCATTTGCGCAATTTTTTGCTCTAAGGTCATTTCGCTGAGCATAGTAGCAATTTTTTGCTCCATCTCAGCGTCGTCTTTAATGCCCGTAGTTATGGTTGGCCAAATTGCGCTTTTTGTCGCTGTATTCACCGTGGTGTCTGCTGGTTGCTGTGAGCAACCCACACTCGCCATGACGGCGAGTAATAATGCAGAAACGCTGAAGGGGGTGTTAATTTTCATTATGTCTACCTTAATTTTATGGACGAGTTTGGGTTGTTGCTTTTGCACCAAAAAGCGCAAAATAGGTAATATATAAATAGCAGCCAATAGGCAACACGAGTGCCAGCTGCACACCGACATTATCGGCTAATACGCCTTGTAATAATGGAATAATCGCGCCACCGACAATGGCTAAACATAAAATACCTGAACCTTGTGAGGTGTACTTGCCGAGGCCTTGTAGCGCTAAACTAAAAATGGTCGGGAACATAATTGAGTTACATAACCCCACCAATAAAATAGCCCACATAGCCAACGCGCCTTGCCCTGTCATGGCGGTAAAAACCAGTACCATAGCTAATATGCCATGGCAGGCTAATACTTTAGCAGCGTTTAGCTTTTGCATTATCGCCGCTCCAGCAAAACGACCAATCATCGCGCCGGCAAAGTAATAACTAATATAATGCGCGGCTTGCTGTTCACTTAAGCCGGCGATATCATCTAGCGTTAAGAAACCTACCAAGAAACTGCCAATCGCCACTTCAGCGCCGACGTAAACAAAAATACCCACCGCGCCCAAAATAAGGTGGCGGTATTGCCATACACTGCCTAAGTCAACAAAGCCATCCAGCGGTTGGTTTTCAACCGGTGTATCGCTGGTTTTACCCAGCTTTGGCAGTTTTAAAAATGAAAAAACAACCGCTAATACTAGTAAGCTGAGGCTTAACATTAAGTATGGAAATTTAACTTGCTCGGCGGTTGCTTGGCTCACTTCACTGAGAATAAGCCAGCCCCCTAGCAGCGGCGCTACTGTGGTGCCTAATGAGTTAAATGCTTGGGTCATGGTTAATCGTGAAGAAGCGGTTTTAGCCGGCCCCAACACACTCACATAAGGGTTCGCCGACACTTGTAAAATAGTAATACCCGAAGCCAGTACAAATAAGGCGAGCAAAAACAATTCATACAGGTGGGCTTCTGCGGCAGGATAAAAAAGCGCACAACCCAGCGCGGCCACAACCAGCCCCACCACAATACCAAATTGATAACCGATTTTACTGACCAGCTTGCCTGCCGGAATCGACATCACAAAATACGCACCAAAGAAACAAAACTGCACTAACATCGCTTGCGTGTAATTTAATGAAAACATGCCCTTTAAATAGGGGATCAAAATATCGTTTAAGCAGGTAATAAACCCCCACATAAAAAAGAGTGTCGTTAATGAAGTGAGCGCAAAGGTATTGCGCGCTATCGGTTGTTGGCCATTTTCGTTTACCGCTAAAGGTTCTGTAATATTTGCCATAATATAATCTCTAATTTTTGCTGATGTTCAGTTTTGATACTGCTATTAAACTGCTTTTTGCTGGTGTTAAATTTAAATATTAGTTGCAACATTAAATGTAAGCGCTTACATTTATAGCATACAAACAAAAATTAGCAATTTATTTACATAATAATTGCAGCCGCTTACATTAATGGCAGGTTCACTCTTTGCTACCCTGCATTTTGCAGTAAACGGCATAACTGCTAATAGCTTAAGGAAATCATTGTGTTTAAAACCATTTCGCTTCCAGCCTCCTCACCGTTATTAGCACAACCGTTTATTTTTGGTGTGGCAACGGCCTCTTTTCAAATTGAAGGGGCGCGCGATACTCGACTACCCTGTATTTGGGATACCTTTTGCCAGCAACCGCATAGCATTGCAGATAACTCTAACGGCGATAACGCCTGTGAACACGTGAAATACTGGCAGCAGGATGTAGCTATGATTGCCGACCTAGCGGTGGACGCGTATCGGCTTTCTATTGCTTGGTCGCGGGTGCTGCATCAAGATGGCAGTATAAATCAGCAGGGAGTCGACTTTTACCGTAATTTACTCAAGGCGTTAAAGGCACGAAACATAAAAACCTTTGTTACTTTATACCATTGGGATTTGCCCCAGCATTTAGAAGATCAAGGTGGCTGGTTAAACCGCGATACAGCGCAGGCGTTTGCTGACTACACCGATGTAGTTAGCCGTGAGCTCGATGGGCTAGTCGATTCTTATGCCACCCTCAACGAACCCTTTTGCAGTGCCTATTTAGGTTATGAAATTGGCGTGCATGCGCCGGGCATAAAAAGCCAGCAAGCGGGCCGTCAAGCAGCGCATCATTTATTACTTGCTCATGGTCTTGCCATGCAAGTATTACGCAAAAATTGCCCCGACGTAGAAGCCGGTATTGTACTTAACTTTAGCCCAAGCTATCCATTAACGAAGGCGGATGAGCACGCTGCTATGTTGGCTGAGCAATACCATAATCAATGGTATATCAAGGCCATATTAACCGGTGCCTATCCCGCGCTGCTCAATCAACTCAGTGATACCGTAAAACCTGTTATTGGCGATAATGATATGGCAATCATCAGTGAAAAAGTTGATTTTATTGGCGTCAATTACTACACCCGAATTCACTATAGCCGCACTGCTGATAATTGGTTTGCTGAAGCTGAGCTAAAAAATGTGCCAGTAACCGATATGGGCTGGGAAGTTTACCCCCAGGGCCTAACGGAGTTGTTGCTGTCGCTGCATCGGCAGTATCAATTGCCTAAGGTGTATATCACTGAAAATGGCGCAGCGATGGCCGATACCTTAACAGAGGGCTGCGTAGAAGATATCGAGCGGGTAGATTACTTCCATACTCACCTTAATGCCGTGCACGCAGCCGTTGAGCAAGGTGTTAATGTACAGGGATATTTTGCATGGAGTTTAATGGATAACTTTGAGTGGGCTTATGGCTATAACAAACGCTTTGGTTTAGTTTATGTAGAGTATGCAACGCAAAAACGTATATTAAAGCAAAGCGCAAAGCAGTATCGCGCGCTACTCAAACAACGTAAAAAATAATAATGAGTGCCAACCATGCTAACTAAAAAAGAAAAAATAGCCTATGGCTTAGGCGATACGGCCAGCAATATTATTTTTCAAACTGTGATGTTGTTTTTAACGTTTTTTTATACCGATATTTTTGGGATATCGCCGGCAGTGGTTGGCACGCTGTTTTTAGTGGTACGCATTATCGACGCGATCACCGATCCGTTAATGGGGGCCCTCACCGATGCTACACGCACTCAATATGGCAGTTACCGTCCCTATCTGCTGTGGTTAGCCTTACCATTTGGCATCATTAGTGTGATTACTTTTACCACTCCCGATTTAAGCCCCAACGGTAAAATTATTTACGCGTTTGCAACTTACACACTGTTAATGCTGGTTTATACCGCGATAAATATTCCTTACTCTGCACTGGGGGGAGTGTTAAGCCGCGATCCTAACGAACGTGTATCAATTCAATCTTACCGCTTTGTATTTGGCATGCTGGGTGGGCTACTAGTAACTAGCTGTACTTTACCACTGGTGGCGTGGTTAGGGGGCGGTAATAACGCCTTGGGTTATCAGCTCACTATGGTTGCTATGAGCTGTTTAGGCGTAGGGTTATTTTTAGTCTGCTTTCGTTTTACCAAAGAGCGCGTCGTGGCCCCACAGCAACACACACTCAATATGAAAGCACAAATGGCTACCTTATGGCAAAATGGTCCGTTTCGCATTCTCTGTGCTGCCGCGCTAATGCTGCTAACCAGCATGGTACTGCGGACCACATTAGCCATTTATTACGTAAAAGATGTACTTGGCGTGGGTCACTTAGTCACTGAGTTTATAACGCTTGGCATGATAGGCAATATTTTAGGCTGCGCCTGCGCGCAACCTCTAAGCAAACGCATAGATAAAAAAACCGCTTATATCTATTTACAGTACATTTCTGCCGCTATTAGCTGTATTGCCTTTTGGCTGACTGGCGAGCAACTGATAATGGCGTTTATGGTGTATTTTTTATGGTGTTTCTTTACGCAAATGGCCACCCCACTGCTGTGGGCGAAAATGGCCGATGCAATTGATTACGGGCAATGGCAAAATGGTCAACGTTTAACAGGACTGGTTTACGCAAGTGTGGTATTTTTCATTAAAATGGGCTTAGCATTAGGCGGCGCAATAGCGGGATGGTTACTCGCCTATTACGGTTATCAAGCCAATACCGAGCTTAGCGAAGCTACTCAACATGGCATTTTAACCTCGTTTACCCTTTACCCCGCCATAGGTAGCGTAATAGTCGCCTTGATCATGAGGCACTATCTGCTCGATAATAACGCGGTGCAACAAATCACCTCTGACTTAGCGAACAGAAGTAATATTAAAAAGGAACAGTATGGCCACCATTTATGAGGTGTCAAAACTTGCAGGGGTTTCACTGGCAACCGTGTCAAGAGTAATGAATAACAACAAAAATGTCAGTGATGCGACCCGTGAGAAAGTCACTTTAGCGATGACAGAACTCGGTTATCGTCCTAATTCCATTGCGCAGTCGCTGGCCACTAATTGCTCTAACAGTGTAGGGCTATTAGTGTCTGAACTGCATGGTCCATTTTATGGCCCGATGATGAGTGGCATCGAAAACTCATTTCGTAATCAAGGTAAGCACGTCATTATTGCAGCTGGCCACAGTAATGCAGAGCGTGAACAACAGGGCATCGAGTTTTTAATTAGTCGCAACTGTGACGGCTTAATTTTGCATGTTGAAGCCGTTTCTGATGACTACCTGATTGCACTGAGTAAGGGCCCGACCCCGTTTGTATTGCTCAATCGGCTGATCCCAGCACTAGCAGACCGTTGTATAATATTAAATAACCGCAAAGGCGGCTACTTAGCTACTCAGCATGTACTTGAGCAAGGCCATCGTGATATCGCTTATATTAGCGGACCATTATGGAAAGCAGATGCCAAAGATCGCCTTGCCGGCCATAAACTAGCGCTAAGTGAGTATGGGAGCCGTTTTGATGAATCGCTGTTATATCAAGGTGACTTTATGGAAGACAGTGGTTATCAGGGCTTTTTACAATTACATCGTTCTACAACGCAGTTTAGTGCATTGATTTGTGCTAATGACGAAATGGCCACCGGTGCTATGATAGCGGCCAGAGAGTGTGGTTTACAATTACCCGAGCAACTGTCTATTATGGGCTACGATAATGTCTTTTTTACTCGTCATGTTTACCCACCTCTAACCACCATCAATTACCCCATCAACGAAATGGGACAAATGGCGGCAAATTGGATCTTGAGTAAGGTATACAATAAGGGTGAACAACCAACGCACACATTATTTGAGCCACAGCTCGTGGTACGTCAATCCATTACTAAGCGCAGCAGCTAACGCTGACACGACAGTCAATTGAGCCGCATAACTGAAATAAGTTACACACGCGGCTAATCGAGCAGCTGAGTCAATATCGCTAAGTTAATCGGTTTAAGCAGTACCTGTTCAATGTCGAGCTGTTTAATTTTGCAGGGATCAGGCTCCATACCGCTAACTATAACACGCTTTACTTGCGGATAATGCTGCTGAATGTGACGGGCCAACTCTAACCCACAGCCGTCAGGCAAATGCATATCTAACAAGACTTTGTCGTAATGACTGTCGTTTTTAAGTACGCTAACGCAGTGTTCAAAACTACAGGCCAACTGTGTTTCTACGCCTAAGCTCTCTAACAGTAACTGCGTAATTTGCGCCGCATCGGCATCATCTTCGACCAGTAAAAAACGGCGATTACTTTGCGCAACTTCTTGGTGAGGTTGCTCATCTGTGGCTTTATTAGTTTTATTGAGAGTTTGTTGTAAGCACTGATAAAGTAAGTTTGAATTTACCGGCTTAGCAATCATATTATTAAAGCCGAGCGCCGATAATTCATTACGAATTCCTTTCATAGTGGCGGCCGTTAGGGCAATGATAGCGCCGCTAAAACCAAATTTTCGCAGCTCGATGGTGGCCTCTTTCCCGCCCATCACTGGCATATGTATATCCATAAAAATCGCGTCGTATTGCTCATTTTGCTGCTCAGCAAGGCGCACTTTTTCGAGCGCTTGCTTACCATGCTCGGCATAATCAACTGTCGCGCCCGCGGAGGTGATCATATGGCCCACTAAAATGCGTAAATCACGTAAATCATCAACCACCAGTACCCGCCCAGTTACTTTACAAGGGGCATTTTTTTGTTGCATATTGGGGGTTAAATCAAGCTTTAACACGTTGCGTGCTACGTGTTTAATATTACCAGGGTGCAGCGAGATAGTGAATTTAGAGCCCTGGCCCACTTTTGAATCCAAACTAATGGAGCCCTGCATTCTATTAAGCAGCTCGGTACAAATAGCCAACCCTAGCCCCGCACCACCCACAGCGCGCGACTCTACTTCGGCTACTTGCTCAAACGGCTGAAATATCAGTGCTTGCTTATCGGGAGCAATGCCCACGCCTGAATCTTGAATACTAAAAAATAGCATCTCATCTTGATCAACAAATTCGGTCCAGGCAGCAACGGTTATTTCACCTTGCTCGGTAAATTTAATTGCGTTGTTAATGATGTTGATTAAAATTTGTCGCAGCCGAGTGGCATCAACATGCACAATTAATGGCAGCGGTTGCAGCGACTCAAACCGTAATGACAGTCCTTTATCAAGCGCCGACACCCGCATTAAAGTAAATACGTCGGCCATTAAGCTATCAAGGTTGATATCACTGCAATTGAGTTCCAGCTTATCGGCGGCAATTTTTGATAAATCTAACACGTCATTCAATAAGCTCAATAAGTGTTTACCATTACGATAAATCACGCCCAGCTCATTCTCAGCATGCTTACTAAAGTCGCTTTGCATCAGCAGTTCTGTGTAGCCTAAAACAGAGGATAACGGCGTACGTAACTCATGGCTTAAGTGTGCTAAAAAGCGATCTTTTGAGCGATTTTCAGCCTCGGCTTTTAACCGTTCTAGGCGTTCGTCTTCAACATCGCGTCGCGCTAATGCATAGCGTATAGCTCGCGCAAAGCGGCTGCTATTCATTTCGCTTTTGACTAAATAGTCCACCGCTCCGGCATCAAGCGCGGCAGAATCTAATGCGGCATTAGACTGGCCAGTGAGCATGATAATTGGGCCATTAAAGCCTTTTTCTATTGCTTGTTTTAATACGCTCAAGCCATCGGAGGCGCCTAAGCGGTAATCGAGCAGGCAAATGTCATGCTGGTTGTTACTTAGTAGGTCAATTGCGCGCTTCGGATCACTCACCCACTCTACGTCAAAAGTATGCGAACTCAGCTGCTCCAGGTAATCACGGGTAAGAATGTAATCATCTTCATCGTCTTCAACAAGTAGCAGTCTGGTTGCCTTCGCTAACATACCGTCTCCTCTGTGTGACACTGTTTAATCGTTATAGCTGCTAGGTAACTCTACAAACTCTACCCAGTATTTACCCAGCGCTTTCATTAACTCCACTAAGCCATCAAAGGTAACAGGTTTAGTGATATACGACGCGGCCCCTAAGTCATAGCCTTTAACCATGTCTTCTTCTTGTTGTGAGGTGGTTAAAATAACCACCGGGATACCTTTTAAGTTTGGATTGGCTTTAATCGCCTGCAACGCTTCGCGCCCATCCATGCGTGGCATATTTAAATCAAGCAAGATCAAACCCGGTCGCGGGGATGCCTCTTTTTGCGCAAATTTACCTTTACGTTCCAAGTACTCTAGCAGCTCTACCCCGTCTTCGACAAAGTGCAACTCGTTAAGTACACGACTTTCTGCGAGTGCATCTTGGGTTAATAAGCGATCATCTTCATCGTCGTCTGCCATCAAAATGGTAATCGGTTTTACTTTACTCAGTGGCATTAAGCCTCTCCTTGTAATGTGAAAAGCTCACTTTCCACGGGTAGTTTTATCACGAAGCTTGCACCTTCACCGGGTTGACTCTGTGCGGTTATGGTACCGCCATGGCGCTCGACAATACGTCGACAAACCGACAAGCCAATGCCGGTGCCTTTGTATTGTGAGCGCCCATGTAAGCGCTGAAAGGGAACAAAAATTTTATCTGCATATTCGCTCGAAAAGCCAATGCCATTATCTTTAATGGTAATCACTTGCCAAGGCAGCTCAGTATTATGATCTTCACTAAATTCGTTGGTGGTAAAAAAATCTATGTTGATTATCGGAGCTTGATCGGCTTGTCTAAATTTAACCGCATTAGATATCAAGTTCAAAAATAGCTGCTGCATCTGACTCGGATCGGCCTGTATAACTGGCATATCAGCTAGGTTAACTTGAGCATGTGACTCTTTTATGGCAATTTCTAAATCACCTAACACCTCAGCCAATACATTATTTAAATCGGTATCGACAAAATCTCTACCGCGGGTGGTCACCCGCGAAAATTCCAATAAATCGTTAATTAAATTAGACATACGCTGTGCTGCGTTTTTCATCCGCGCAATGTAGTCGATCCCCTTGTCACCCAGTTCATCTTTATACATAGTTTCAAGGCGATCACTAAACGCTTGAATTTTACGCAGTGGCTCTTGTAAGTCATGGCTTGCAACAAAAGCAAACTCTTCAAGTTCACGGTTACTGCGACTCAACTCATCTGAATATAAGGTCAACTCTTGCGTGCGCTCAGTCACTTTATTGGCTAACGTTTCATTTTGTTTTTCCAGCTCCGCGCGGTACATTTCCGCATTGCGTAAGTTTAACCGCGCTAGGATAAACATACCTAAAATAAGCAGCCCACTGGTAACGGCGGTAAGCGCAAAAGTAATTTTTGCTTCATTTTTTATTTTTGCTAATTTCGCAAAATGGCTCACTTTAAACAGCTGCTCACGGTGTTGAATTTCGTTTACCGCAAGCAGAATTTCCTTATACAGCTCGCGCCCCATATGGGTATTCACCAAATAAAGCGCACGGCGTTCTTTATTGTTGAGCGCTAGGTGAACGGTCTTTTTTAGTTCGGCTATTTTTTTATCAACTAATAGCAGTAATTCGGCAATACGCTCCGCTTGACCATTTATTTCTGAGCTTAACGATTTAACATGCTCAGTTTGTGATTCAAGCTGCTCGAGTGCATCGTAGTAAGGCGCTAAATAGCCACTTTGCTCGGTAAGTAAATAACCTCGCTGCCCCGATTCTGCTTGCACCACCGACAAATGCAACTTTTCAATAGCCGTTGTTAGCATATTGGTGTTGTCTAAACTTTTTTGCGTTTTCGTGAGCCCTTGAATGGTGTTAACGGCTAAAAAGGCATTGCCAACGATAATTACCAGTAGCACAACAATAAAGGTGGCCCACATTACATTCGCTTTACTGGATTTTTTTTGCGCGCTCATTAAGCATCCTACTTATAAAAGGTCTAAATTATTGCGAATCAGTAATTATTTGTAAGCTGTCACTGCATTGCTGACAGTTAGCAATAATTTTATTTAGCGCCTCAAGCGCTTTTTCTTTTGGCAGATCGTTTTCTAACACCAACTTTATTAGCTCAGCATTCATGGAAATACGGTTAAGTGGGGCTCGCGCATCATGCACTAATTGGTTAAGTGGCTTACTCGATTTGTTTACTGTCATAGCCTTCCTGTTATTTTTTATTAAATGTAGCGTTAAAAAACAATAAATAAAATGCGCTAAAGCTTAACACTTGCATTATTGCCGTTAAATGTCGTTTATTTATATTCACCGATACCGCCATAGGCGTTCAAACGGTTATAAAGCGTTTTAGTACTAATACCCAGCATTTGTGCCGCCAGGGTCTTATTGCCTTGTACTTTATCAAGCGTGGCATGGATCAACTCTTTTTCCACAGCTTCAATGGTTTGCCCTGCCACTACTTGTTTTTCATTGGCTTGATTATTTACTTTTGAAAATGGCGATTCTAAGTTGTCGGGTAAGGAAACCTCATTACTTTGTGGGTCGCTCATAATAAACGCGCGGTGAATAGCATGACGTAGCTCGCGAACATTACCTGGCCAGTCGTAGCGTTGCAGCTGTTTGAGTTGCTCTGTTTGCCAGCTAAAATCGGTCCCATTGTCGTCATTTAATTGCGCTAAAAACGCATTCGCTAATAACGGTATATCCTCTTTGCGTTCACGTAGTGCAGGAATATCAATAGGAAACACCGCCAGCCTAAAATAAATATCTTCGCGGATCACATTATTTTGCGCTAATTCGGTAAGCGAACGGTTAGTGGCTGAAATAACCCGGCAATTGGTGGGAACCTCCCGATTCCCACCAACCCGTGTAACCCGCTTAGTTTCGAGTACCCGCAATAAGTTAGGTTGCATACTAATTGGCATTTCGGTTACTTCGTCTAAAAATAATGTGCCGTTATTAGCCTGCTCAAACACCCCTTCTTTACGGGCAATGGCGCCGGTAAAGGCGCCTTTTTCGTGGCCAAACAGTTCACTACTAATCAGCTCTTTGGAAAACCCACCGCAGTTACTCGCCACCAGCGGCCCTTCACATTGGCTGGCGTTATGAATCGCTTGCGCGACCACTTCTTTACCTACCCCGCTTTCGCCCATTAACATGACATTGGCAGAGGTTTTCGCCACCCGCTCTATCATAGTATATAGTTTTTGCATGGCGGCGGACTCGCCGATGAGCGTATCGAAGTGACGCGTAGTGGTGTTTTTAGCTTTTTTTACTGCTTTTTGTGAGCCATTTAGTACCCGCTCAAGATCTTCGCGTTGTAATGGTTTTAACAAGTGACCGACGTTGGGCTGGCACATGTCGGCTAAAATACCTTTCACCGAAGGATGCCCCGAAATAAGCGTTACTTTAGGGGAGTGGCCAATCAATTTTAAATGATCGAGTAAATGTAATCCGCTGCCGTCGGGGAGCATAAAATCAAGCAGCACATGATCAAAGCTATTATTTTCCAACCACTGGTGCGCTTCTTTTAAACTCGTTGCGGTACTAATATTATGACCGAGAAACTCGACTATATGACATACCACATCACTAAATTCAACATCGTCGTCCACTAATAGTATATTTAACATGATTGATCCCTATGCATTTTTTATTATTCTACTTGGCCTAGCTGCGAAATGAAAGACAAGCAATTTTACGTGTAAAATCATTAGTTTTTAGTATATTACTAATACAATATTCTAAACAAGCTGTTAATAGGCACACTGAAGAAAAGTGAGCATTAAACGTTAAATTTAAATAAACAACTGATATAATTTAACTTTAATCAAGGAGAGTCAATGCGCCCACTAAAAACCCTTATTCATCCCAGTATTAACATTAATCAAGGCAGTCAATTTACCCGTATTACCGCCCGTGCTATTGCCATACACCAGCAGCAAATTTTGCTAATGTACACAGCCCGTTATGATGATTACAGCTTACCCGGTGGTGGCGTTGATGCAGGTGAAACGATTGAACAAGGGTTAATACGAGAGCTGCAAGAAGAAACTGGCGCGCAAAATATTAAGCTCAAAAAAGAATTTGGTTTATACCAAGAATATCGCCCTTGGTATAAAGATGATTTTGATATTATTCATATTAAGTCGTATTGCTATATTTGCAGCATTGATGTCACATTGGGCCAAGCGCAATTAGAGCGCTATGAGCAACAAAATGGTATGGTAGCTAAATGGGTTAATATTCATGACGCGATTGCACATAATGAGCGCACCCTTGCCAGCAGTGATAAACAAGGGCTATCTATTATTCGTGAAACCTACTTGCTGAAAGAAATCGCTAAGCAATTACAGTTAAACTAAATAGCCCGCTACTTTAGCTCAACGCCACGTTTTTACCGCGATAAAAACGGTATAAGCCTACCAGATTACTGTTTAAAAACAGGCTTTCCATTAAGATGGCAACCGGTGAGCCGGCAAAAACATTGTGGCTTATCCAAAATGAAGTACCAACCACCATACACAAACGTAAGTGCAGGTCGTGCTTTTGAAACGAGGCAAATGTTTGAATAAGCGTGGCAATCAATGCCAGCACGCTAAACCAGTCTTGCCAGGTAACATATACCGCAGCACAGCTAAGCAACATAAAACCGTACATTGCCCAGGTTTTACGTGCATAAATACAGTATAAATAACGCAGTGCGGCAATAAACATTAAACAGCCCGCACTATTATAGCCCAGCATAAAAAAGTGTACTGCGGTCAGTAATACTGAAATAAATAAACAGCTTAAAATAAGCCCGCGCGACTTAAACTGAAACGACGCGAGATCCAGTAATGTCGCTATAGCAACGAGTGATTGAGCAAGTAAAAACATAGTGACTCCTTAAAAAACGAAGTCTAACTAGCTTTATAATTTTTACCCTTAACTTAAGTTAAGTCGTTTGCGAATTCTTGATAACGAAATCGCTGAAATACCTATATACATTGCAACTTGCGTTAAACTTAACTGCGCCAGCCAGTGGGGTTTCTCAGCTAATAAATAACGATAGCGTTGCTCTGGTGTATTGAGTAACAAAAATGCTTCTTTGGCTTCTTTAAATATTAACTGCTGAGCAATCAGCTGCTGCTTTACTGTTTGCCATTCGGGGGTTGCAAACACCGTGAGTGGCACGCTAATAACGGTTGCGCGATTGATCACTTTTAACTGATAAAACGCCGCCGTATTGGTGAGCCAATTACCATAAAGCAGTGCAAATTCATCTTTAAAATAAAACTCCTTGCACTTTTGCCCGCCTGCTACATCGTCATGGATAGCACCAAGCACGCCGTCTAAAATGAGGTAGCCATAACGTTGGAATTCTCCTTGTTGCAATACCACAGTGTCGCGCGCCAGATGCTTAATTGCATATTGCTCTGCCAGTTTTTCTTTGAGGGTAATGGCAAGCTCTTTATAGCTGTCACCTAATGGCAAAATTGAAAGTTCACTCATTTATTGTCACCATTTACTCATTAAGTTTTGCGTTATCGACGCCGCACTCACATCCGCTCTGGGAATATAATTTTGTCCGCACCATAAAGGTGTAAAATCATCTCTACCTTGTGCTTCTGCATTAGCCCTTAATGCCGTAATCGCTATATTAGCGTACGGAAATGGCGCCGCTAGTTCACTGTTATAATTTAATTCAGTCATAATCCGGTTGCGGATCCCTCGGGCTGCACGCCCCGATAGTAAATTAGTGATCGCCGTAGCATCGCTGCCGCTTGGCTGCGCTAATATTGCTTCACGATGTAAGGGCGAGGTTTGCGCTTCGTTACATAATAAATACGCGCTGCCGACCTGTACCCCAGCGGCACCTAAGCGTTGCATTTGGCTTACAGCATCGGCACTGTTAATACCGCCTGCGGCAATCACAGGAACTGACACCGCCGTGACACAGTTTTTAACAAGCTCGGCGGTATTACTGTGCAGCGTTAAATCCATTGATAAAAAATGCCCGCGGTGGCCACCCGCTTCTAAACCTTGGGCAATAATGGCATCAGCGCCATGGGCCTCAAGCCATTTAGCTTCATTTACTGTGGTCGCTGTGGAAATCACCGTGGCTCCCCAGTTTTTAATTTGTTGCAGCAATCTGTTGTGCGGTAAACCAAAATGAAAACTTACTACCGGTGGTGCATACGGCGCAATAATATCAACAACTTGCTGAGTAATAGGCTGGCGAGATGCGCTTTGTGTAAGTGCAGCGGCGTCAATATTAAACTCATTAAAGTACGGTTGCAGTAATTGCTGCCAAGCTTGTTGTTGCACGCGAGTATAGTGCCCTGCCGTATGGCAGAAAAAGTTAAGGTTATAAGGTTTGTTTGTGATCGTGGTTAAAAGCTCAAGTTGTTCACGTAATTGCTGTGCCGATAACATGGCACACGGTAATGAGCCTAACCCGCCGGCTTCACTCACGCTTGCTGCTAACTTGGCATCTTGTACGCCTGCCATAGGGGCTTGAATAAGCGCTAACCTTGTACCAAACAATGACTGTATCATTTTAGTGCCTGTAACTTTTACGACGCAATGTATTATTTACCGAACATAGCAGATAAATCACTATAAAAATATTAACCTTAAATAATAAACAATTAAAAACCACATTAATTACATTAAGTTATAAAAAAAACGCGATGAGTAATAACTGGCGTTAGCTTTGCACCCTTCTGCGCAGACCAATTTAAAGGAGAGCGTAATGAGTAATACAGTGAATACCATTAACCCCGCAACTGAGCAAGTCATTCAATCTTACACCTTGCTATCGCAACAGCAAGCTGAGCAAATCATCGAAAAATCTCATCAAACGTACTTAGATTGGCGCTTAACCTCATTTACCGAGCGCGCCAAACACTTGAATAAATTAGCCGCATTATTTGAACAGCAAAAAGAAGCCATCGCTAAGCTGATGAGCGAGGAAATGGGCAAGCTCTACTCGCAAGGGTTACAAGAAGTCGCGCTGTGCGCCGCAATTTGTCGCTATAGCGCAGAGCATGGTGCTGACATTCTGGGTGATGAAGAGCGGGAAATGGACGGCGGACGCGCTATTGTCAGTTATCAGCCCACCGGAGTATTACTCGGTATTCAGCCTTGGAACTTCCCGCTGTATCAAGTCATTCGTTACAGTGCAGCCAATATTATGGCCGGTAATACCACGGTATTAAAACACGCGGGTAATGTATTTGGCATGGCCGAAAAAATAGAGACGTTATTTATACAGGCAGGCTTTCCTGAATATTGCTTTAGTAATTTACTGATTGATGGAAAAACCGCCAGTGCGCTGATAGCACACAAAGCGATTAGCGGTGTCACCTTTACTGGTAGCGATGCTACGGGTAAAAAAGTGGCTGAACAGGCGGGTAAGTATGTGAAAAAAACCGTCCTTGAGCTGGGTAGCAACGACGCTTACTTAGTGCTTGACGATGCTGATTTAGAGCTGGCAATTAAAACTTGTGTGCAAGGTCGTATGGTCAACAATGGCGAAACATGTGTGTCGGCAAAACGCTTTATTGTGGTGGAGTCACTGTATGACGAATTTAAAGCCGGCATTAAACAGCATTTCGAAGCAATGAAAATGGGCGACCCACTCGCGGATGATACCGATTTAGGGCCCATGGCTCGCGAAGACTTGCGCGATGGCATACACCAGCAAGTAACCCAGTCTGTTAAAGCCGGAGCAAACATAGTGACTGGCGGTGAAATACCTAAGCAAACCGGATTTTACTACCCTCCGACGCTACTTGATAACTTAGCCCCGGGCATGCCTGCTTACGACGACGAACTATTTGGTCCAGTCGCTTCACTGATCAAAGCCAAAGACAACGACGATGCCATGAACATCGCCAACGCTTCGCGTTACGGATTAGGCGGGGGGATCTTTTCTAAAAATGAAAACAAAGCCATTGAGCTGGCTAAAAAACATTTTAATACTGGCATGGTTAATATTAACGGCTACGGTTTAGCCACCCCCAACCTGCCATTTGGGGGCGTTAAAGACAGTGGCTATGGCCGAGAGCACGGTGGCTTTGGCATGCGAGAATTTGTCAATGTTAAATGCATTATGATCCATAACTCATAACAGGTATCAGGTATCAGGTATCAGGTATCAGGTA
>NZ_JBFJHD010000005.1:0-51714 GCF_041613455.1 Pseudoalteromonas sp.
CCATGCCGAACTCAGTAGTGAAACGAAACAGCGCCGATGATAGTGTAGCATTTGCTATGTGAAAGTAGGACATTACCAGGATCTAAATAAAGGAAACCCGTTACAGCAATGTAACGGGTTTTTTGCTGTTTGTAGAAAAGTGAAATGCAAGGAACTAGGTGGGAGGCGATAGGTGCTAGGAAACACGCAATAGTCGCGACTCTCAGCGAGTGATAGTGTACTGTGACTCCTTATTGATGGTATCGAATTTGCACTGTGGCTCTCCACCGCTGTGGCACCACGACATTACCAGGATCTAAGTTAAAGAAAGCCCGATTTGAAAGGATCGGGCTTTTTTGCGTGTGCTAGATAATAATAACTAAGCTCGCTTTGTTTATGTAATTTAAGCGTAATACTATGCGCTTAAAGATCTGACGTGTTAAAATTAATGCTCTATACCCGCTTTTATTGAGGTTTCTATTGCCTACTACAGATTACCAACAAGTCTTAAATGAAATTACCGCAGAGGTGGCACCGTTATTATCGCAAGGGGCTGTGGCTGATTATATTCCTGCGCTTGCTGAGGTTGATTTAGAGCAGTTTTCTATTGCTATTTATACCACTGACGGAAAAACATATTGTGCCGGTGATTGTACGCAACGCTTCACGATTCAATCTGTATCTAAAGTGATGACATTAACGTTAGCGTTACAGCGTTATGGTGATGAGTTATGGCATAGGGTGGGAAAAGAGCCCTCAGGTACGGCTTTTAATTCGTTGACTCAGCTTGAGTTTGAAAAAGGTATTCCGCGTAACCCTTTTATTAATGCCGGTGCGATTGTCACCTGTGATGCGTTATATAGCCGTTTATCGGCACCGATGCATTCAATGCTAGAAACCTTTAGAACTTTGTCTGGTAATCGTTGCATCAAGATTGATAAAACAGTCGCTAATTCAGAGTACGAATTTAGACATCGAAATGCCGCAATGGCGTATTTAATGAAGTCGTTTGGTAACTTTGAAAACGAAGTAAATGATGTGCTTTGGGCTTATTTTAATTTTTGCGCCATTGAGCTTAATTGTATTGAGCTGGCTAAAGCGTATAACTTCTTAGCTAACAATGGCGTCGATCACACGTCAGGTAAACGGGTGTTACCGAGTCGCCAAACTAGGCAGCTTAACTCGCTGTTATTTACCAGTGGTTTATATGATGCTGCCGGTGATTTTGGCTATAGAGTAGGCATGCCAGGTAAATCAGGTGTGTCGGGGACAATTTTAGCGGTATTACCAAATAAGTTTACCGTTGCGGTGTTTTCGCCTGGACTGAATTCGTATGGTAATTCGGTGGCGGGAATAGCAGCCTTAGAGCTGCTATCCAAAAAGCTCGATATCTCTATTTTTTAAGGAGCAATTATTGCTCCCAATAGACTTGCTCTAAACAATCTTCACGCTCGGGTAAACCGCGAGATAGGCGAGGAGAGTGTTGTACTAATACTTCAAAACTCGCCCTATTGGCATATTTACTGATCTGTGACAATGATGAATAGGTAATGGCGTTTTGCTTATGCTTAGCGGAATTACTGACGTTGAGCTTATGATAAACATTGGCCGATAAGTCATGGAGCACAGCGGCAAGTGCACAGTCACCAGCCCCATTGGTGTTTTTAATAGAGTCGGGCCCCCCCATAAATGGCGCTGTGTGGCTATAGGCTCTAATAGGGTTATCGCAGTCCACTTTGCGCATAGCGCGGGAAAACTCATAGCGATTAAAATCGGGGATCGCACCGGGTAGTAATGTATATTCAGTTTCGCGTTTTAAGTGCTCGTCAACGTAGCCGGCCATAAATAAGCCTTTTTCGCCAGCGGTACAGATAACTAAATCAACCCAATCCAGTGCTTTATCAGCAGCTAACAGCGGATCTTCAAAGCCGGTGATAGCGAGTCCCTCTTCTTCGTTCATCGCCAGAATATCAACATGGTTTGCGACAAAGTCAGCCCACCAGGCGGGATCTTGTTCGATTAAGAACTTAGTGCCTAGGGTCAGTACTACCGGGACACCTGCATCATTGGCATATTTAACCGCTTGTAAGGTGGCTTCTGTCATTGTTTCAGCCCCTTGCGTGCGCATTAAGTAGGCACTGATCACCAGCGCTGATGAGTTTTCGATAAGCTCTTTATCGATAGACTCAGGGCGCAGGTGATTCATTAAGCCAGCACTAATAGCAAAGGTACGCTCACCGGTTTCATCAATCAAGGTGAAGCAGCGGCCTATCGGCCCGTCTACTGGTTGTAGGTAATCTAAATCGACACGGCTTGAGGTGTTACATAAAAAGCGGTAGGCATAACTACCTATCTTTATGTTTTCACTCATGACCCCTAATAACACTGAGCGATCATCGGCTAATACAGAGTAGTTGTGCATGGTATTACCCACGGTGCCACCTGCATACTCGTAATCAACCATGTCATTTAATTTTAAGCGGTCATATAAGGCATTAGTAATATCACTATCAATGACTTGCGACATGCCTCGTTGGAGTTGAAACTCATCAAGGAAAGCTTGGTCAACCTTGGCTTCGATATCAACAACGATCTGATCGATCCCGGTAATATAACTGCGGTGTAACCGTTCTGTGGCGTTAAGTTGATTAGTTAGTGGATCTTTGGCTTCCACTGGAAAATAATGTTTATGCCTGCGGCGTCCAGGAAATTTCATTTGCTACCCGTGTTGTGAGCTAAATAAAAAAAGCGTGAGATTATAGCGTAAATCCCCCCTAATGAGCCACGACAAACCAGTTAAATTTGTTTTATTTTTACAAAAAAAGCGGCAACAGCGCACTTTAATACGCTAACTTGATATAATTAGTGCATAAAAATTAATTGAAGTCGTAATAATGAAGCAACCACTTGATGATAATTACTGGATGGAGCAGGCGCTTTTGTACGCTAAGCAAGCAGAGCAGCTGAACGAAATTCCGGTGGGGGCCGTTTTGGTGAAAGATAATCAATTAATTGCAGCAGGTTACAATCGTTCCATTACTGATAATGATCCCTCTGCGCATGCTGAAATGATAGCAGTACGTGAGGCGGGTAAAGTACTAAACAATTATCGCTTAATTGATTGCACCCTGTATGTGACTTTAGAGCCGTGCTCTATGTGTGCAGGGTTACTGGTACACAGTAGAATAGCGCGTCTTGTTTATGGTGCTGCTGATGCTAAAACAGGTTCGGCGGGGTCAATAATGAATTTGCTACAAGAGCCTAGATTAAATCATCAGGTCGAGGTGTCAGGTGGAGTGCTAGCAGAGCCGTGTGCGAGTATAATTTCACAGTTTTTTAAACGCAGACGCGCCGAAATAAAGGCAGCCAAAAAGGCTGCACGTCAGCTACTCGAACCTTAACTTGCTTCATTTAATGCTTCCATTTCTGCCATTTTTTGCATCGCAAACATACGACGACGCCAAATTATTTTTTTATGTAATTTGCGTAACATAACACGTCGGCGAGTAGTCGTTGAGTTAATTGCTCTATGTTTGAATCGTGTAGTTCGTCTTCGTTTTAGCATATTTTTCCCTAGTGCAGATTTGTCATGCACGCGTTATATCCATTAAAGCGGATAACTATCATCAATCTATAATTAACACACATTATTGAACATTTGATGACAAGTAAACAGCTTTTTAACTCGCTTAAGCTCGTTTTTTAGCAGTTAAATAGCATGCTGTTGCTCATTTTTTTGCGGCTGCTGACTTTCTTCAGTAGTTGCTGTGCTTGACTTTGCTGCGGGCGAACGCTGTTTTTGTTCGACATTAGTAGAGCGTGCCTCTGTGTTGTTTTCGGTTTCTTTCACGGGTGTGGGTTGTGGCTCTATTGCATTGTTTTCATCAAGCCAGACAAGTGCATCATAATAGCGGCGTATATTGTCAACATAGTTAACGGCCACATCGCCACGTGAGTAACCATAACGGGTTTTTCGGTAATAACGTTTTTTAATTAATAGCGGTAAACGCTTTTTCACATCGGCCCACTTATCAGGGCTACCCCCTTGTTGTTTGGTGATAATACGGGCATCGTTTACATGGCCCCAGCCGATGTTATAAGCCGCAAGTGCCAGCCAAGTTCTGTCGGGTTGTGGAATGCGATCGGGGATGCGCTTTATTAATTGTCTTAAGTACTTAGCGCCGCCACGAATATTTTGCTCTGGCTCTAGGCGGTTAGTGACGCCAACTTGCCGCCCTGTAGCGCGAGTAAGCATCATAATGCCGCGCACACCAGTAGGAGATTTGGCGCGCGGGTTCCACATTGATTCTTGATAACTCAATGCGGCTAATAAGCGCCAATCCAGCTCGCCGGCATATTGTTCAAACCAAGGTTGGTATTTCGGTAAGGTGTCTTTTATTGCCTCAATATAGGCCAACGTATTCACATAATTAAATTGCCTGACATGACCAAAGTATTTTTCTTCAAGCACATACAATTGGTTATTTTGTTTTGCTTCACCAAAAAAAGGCACTAATAACGCATACAGTGAGTCGTCGTTTGATTGACGTAGCATCCAGGCAATGGGGTCGTTATGTGAAACTGAAAAACCAATACTTAAATTAGGGTGGTAGCGACGAAATAACGACAAAGTATGGGTATCGGCTAAGGTATAATCTATATTGCCATCAATTACCGCTTGCAGTAACTCTTCTTCGTCGAATTCTTCGGTTTCGCTCCAGCTTAATTCGGGGTTATTCTTTTGTACTTTTTGTAATGTAAGTGAGTGGCTACTTTTAGCAATTACCATGAAGCTACCCGTTAAGTCGTCAAAATCACGGGGGCGCTCTCGACCTTGTTTATAGACTAATTTTTGGCTAATAGTGCGGTAGGTCGGACCAAAACGGTACTGCTGTGCACGGGTTTTATTGTAGGTCAGGCCTGAGGCGATTAAATCTAAGTCACCGTTATCGAGGCGAGCAAACATGTCGGATAAGTTGAAAAAGGGCACAATTTCAAGCTCTACACCTAAGTAATCAGCAAAGGCTTGCGAAAGCTCATATTCAAAGCCTTGCTCGCCTTGAGCTCCCTGATAATAATTACTGGCGCTGGCAAGCGTACCTACACGTATTTTATTTTGTGCTTTTATTTGCGCTAGCTGAGTTGGCTGTTCTTGAATATCACATGCGCACAACACCATAACCAACGTAATGATTATTATTAGTTTTTCTTTCAACATCAATTGCCCCATAAACGCCTTAAGCTTCCGTTATAACAAATGTTAGCCATTGCGTCACGGCACGTTTAATTATATTGCTTTAAATAGCGACTAAATAAACTACAACGTTATTTAATTCACGGTGTAATAGTAGGTTGTAGCTTAATGGCGAAGGCTATGACAAGGCTAATTAAGTAAAGCAGGCACTCAGGTTATACACAGCAGGCAGCCGTTTATTAATTACAGAATTTAATAGATTGCTTTAAAAGCGATTTATATTAGCTAAGTGATATTTAATAAGGCTAGGGTGATAATTTGCAATGAAGGCCTTGGTTAAATTGTTTTTAATTCCAACTGAAACTTACATTCTGGGCTGGTTTGGGTATATAATGTTGCCCTAAAATATCGTTCAATCCCTAACCCCGGATGAAATTATCTATGTTGATCCTTCGTGGTGCACCAGCACTTTCAGAGTTCAGAGTTAATAAAATTTTAGCGCGTTGCCAACAATTGCAACTTCCTGTCACCAACGTATACGCCGAGTATGCTCACTTTGCCGATTTAACATCACCATTAAGCAGTGCCGAGCAAACCAAGCTTGAAAAACTATTAACTTACGGTCCGACTATTGCTGAACATACCCCAGCGGGTAGTTTAGTCTTAGTGACGCCTCGTCCAGGTACTATTTCACCTTGGGCTTCAAAAGCAACCGATATTGCCCATAACTGTGGCTTAAAACAGGTTCATCGAGTAGAGCGTGGTATTGCTTATTATGTGGAAGGTGAGTTAACTGCCGAGCAATTAGCTGCCGTTACCGCGTTATTACACGACCGCATGACTGAAGCCACTCTTAGTCAGTTTGAAGATGCTGCACAATTATTTCGCAGTGACGCACCGCGTGAAATGTCATCAGTTGATATTATCGGTGGTGGACGAGAAGCGCTGGCAACAGCGAACGTAGAGCAGGGCTTTGCCCTTGCCGATGACGAAATCGATTACTTAGTAGAAAACTTTAAAAAGTTAGGCCGTAACCCTAACGACATCGAATTGTTTATGTTTGCACAAGCAAACTCAGAGCATTGCCGTCATAAAATATTTAATGCAGACTGGACCATCGATGGCATTGAACAGCCAAAATCGCTGTTTAAAATGATTAAAAATACCTTTGAGAAAAACCCTGAAAATGTATTGTCGGCGTACAAAGATAACGCGGCAGTCATGAAAGGCTCAAAAGCGGGTCGCTTCTTTCCAAATAGCGAAGGTGAATACGCGTATCATCAAGAAGACATTGAAATCTTAATGAAAGTTGAAACGCACAATCACCCCACCGCAATTGCCCCATTCTCTGGTGCTGCCACGGGCTCTGGCGGCGAAATCCGCGATGAAGGAGCTACGGGCCGTGGTTCGAAACCAAAAGCCGGTTTAGTGGGCTTTACCGTTTCTAACTTACGTATTCCAGGTTACGAACAACCGTGGGAAAGCGACTTTGGTAAGCCTGGGCGTATTGTAAATGCGCTTGATATTATGACCGAAGGCCCATTAGGTGGCGCGGCATTTAATAATGAGTTTGGTCGCCCTAATTTGTTAGGGTATTTCCGTACTTACGAAGAAAAAGTAACCAGCCATAATGGCGAAGAAGTACGTGGTTATCACAAACCGATTATGCTGGCCGGTGGTTTAGGTAATATTCGCGCCGATCATGTGCAAAAAGGTGAGATCCCTGTTGGCGCTAAACTTATTGCGCTGGGTGGCCCGGCAATGAACATAGGTTTAGGCGGTGGCGCGGCATCAAGCATGGCGTCAGGCCAATCTAATGAAGATTTAGATTTTGCTTCAGTGCAACGCGAAAACCCAGAAATGGAACGTCGCTGCCAAGAAGTTATCGATAAATGTTGGCAGTTAGGCGACGCTAATCCGATTGCGTTTATTCACGATGTAGGGGCAGGTGGATTATCAAATGCATTCCCTGAACTGGTAAACGACGGTGGCCGTGGTGGTAAATTCCAACTACGTGATATCCCTAACGATGAGCCAGGCATGGCACCACACGAAATTTGGTGTAATGAATCGCAAGAGCGTTATGTGCTGGCTGTTGCCGTAGAAGACTTTGCCCGTTTTGAAGCTATTTGTCAGCGCGAACGCGCCCAGTACGCAGTGATAGGCGAAGCCACAGAAGAAGCACATTTGACTGTGGCCGATAGCCACTTTGATAATAAACCCGTTGATTTACCATTAGATGTATTACTCGGAAAAGCGCCTAAAATGCACCGCGAAGTAACATCAGAGCAAGTAATTGGCAAACAGTTGGATGTCAGTGCTATTGATGCAGCAGATGCGGCACAGCGTTTATTACGTTTACCAACGATTGCAGAAAAAACTTTCTTAATCACCATTGGTGACCGCTCGGTAACAGGGTTAGTTGCTCGCGATCAAATGGTTGGCCCTTGGCAAGTGCCGGTGGCAAACTGTGCGGTAACCGCAGCAAGCTACGATACGTACCATGGTGAAGCAATGTCACTGGGTGAACGTACTCCAGCAGCCCTATTGAATTATGGTGCTTCTGCACGTTTGGCTGTGGCTGAAGCCTTAACAAATATTGCCTGTGCAAATATTGGTAACCTTGAAAATATTAAGCTGTCGGCTAACTGGATGGCCGCTGCTGGCCACCCAGGTGAAGATGCGGGTCTTTACGAAGCGGTTAAAGCTGTGGGTGAAGAGTTGTGTCCTGCGCTTGGTTTAACTATTCCGGTAGGTAAAGATTCGATGTCGATGAAAACGACATGGAAAAATGAAGGTGATTCACAAGAACAGGCGGTTACATCGCCGCTGTCATTAATCATTACTGCTTTTGGCCGTGTTGATGATGTACGTAAAACGGTGACTCCACAGCTACGCACCGATAAAGGGGATAGCTCGCTTATTTTAGTTGATTTAGGTGCGGGTAAAAATCGCATGGGTGCATCAAGCCTTGCACAAGTTTACAAGCAATTAGGCGATGTAACCCCAGATGTTGATAGCCCTGAGCTATTAAAAGGCTTTTATAATGCGATGCAAGCACTCGTCGCTGAGAATAAATTACTGGCCTACCATGACCGCTCAGACGGTGGTTTATTTACTACCGTGGCCGAAATGGCGTTTGCAGGTCATACTGGCGTAACGGTTGATCTTGCCGGTTTAACTGGCTCTGATATCGAGGCGCTTTATAACGAAGAGCTAGGTGCTGTAATTCAAGTAGCGAATAGCGATTTAGATGCTGTGAATGCGGTATTCGCAGAGCATGGTGTTGCCGCAATTAGTCATGTTATTGGTACGCTTAATAACGACGATAGCATAGTGTTTAATCGTGGTGAGCAAGCAGTACTTAATCATACACGTACTGAACTGCGTACTATTTGGGCTGAAACCACTTACCAAATGCAAGCGCGCCGTGATAACCCAGAGTGTGCTAAGCAAGAGTTCGATGCTAAATTTGACGCTAAAGATCCGGGTCTTAACGTTAAGCTTAACTTTGACTTAAACGAAGATGTTGCAGCACCGTACATTGCCACTGGCGCTAAGCCACAAATGGCGATATTGCGTGAGCAGGGTGTAAACTCGCACCTTGAAATGGCAGCGGCATTTAACCGTGCAGGCTTTGCGGCAATTGATGTGCACATGAGCGACATTCTTGAAGGACGCTTAACGCTAGAACAGTTTAAAGGCTTAGTGGCGTGTGGTGGCTTCTCTTACGGTGACGTACTAGGTGCAGGTGAAGGCTGGGCTAAGTCGATATTATTTAACGATATGGCGCGTGAGCAATTCCAAAACTTCTTCCACCGTGAAGATAGCTTCAGTTTAGGTGTGTGTAACGGTTGCCAAATGTTATCAACCTTAAAAGAGCTGATCCCCGGTACTGAACATTGGCCACGCTTTGTTACCAATAAGTCAGAGCGTTTTGAAGCACGCTTTAGCTTAGTTGAAATACAAGAGAATCCATCGGTATTCTTTAATGGCATGGCAGGCTCGCGCATGCCAATTGCGGTTTCTCATGGTGAAGGTCATGCAGAGTTTGCAAACGATGCAGCAACACAAGCCGCCCTTGATAGCGGTACTGTGGCAGTTAAGTTTGTTGATAACTACGGCAATCCAACGACACAATACCCGGCCAATCCAAATGGGTCGCCAGCAGGTATTACCGGTATAACCTCAACCGATGGCCGTGCAACGGTAATGATGCCTCATCCAGAGCGCGTGTTCCGCACGGTTGCTAACTCGTGGCACCCAGATGAGTGGCAAGAAGATAGCCCATGGATGCGTATGTTCCGCAATGCCCGCAAAAATGTAGGCTAAACTCGAGTTGTTGAGTTAGCTTTATAATCTAGCGATAAAAGAAAAGGCTGCATTGTGCAGCCTTTTTTGTTTACTATGGGCAAGACAGCAAAGCAACAGGCATGTAAGGATAATATGTTGAAGCGGATGGGATTAAGTGTTGTATTCTTTTTACTAAGTATACTGTTACTTGGTTATATTTTTCGTTTGCCATTAATACAGTGGGCAATAGCGCCGCAGCTAGTTAAGTCAGGCATTACACTCAGTTGCTTAGACGTTTCACTTACTACAAAATTAGATCTACACGCTGAAAAGCTTTGCTTAAGCTATCAAAATCAACATCTAGAACTGCGTGGTATTACCGCAAATACGCAACAGCTCATTATTGAGCAGGCGCAACTAACCAGCAACCCACTGCCAGATACGGGTAGTGAAAACTCTGCAGCGAAGATACTTGATTTAGCTCTTCCCGATAAGCGGCCATTAGTGCGTATAAATCAGTTAACTATAAGCAATGATAATTTACGCAAGCCGATAACTGTTCGCGTAGTTGAAGGGGCGTTAAATCAATTTACTGTGACTGGCGATATTAATGCAAAGCTATCCGTGTCTAATCATCAAATCACAGGGCAATTATTGCTAGATGATAAGCTATTATCGCAGCTGCTTAATACTGCAACTACGCCGTTGAGCGACTTACAATTTAGCAGTAAACATAACGTTAATTTTGATGGCGTAGAGCTCAGTGTAACAAGCGATATAAATGCGCAATTTGTTCAGCAACATCAGCAATGCACGCTTACAGTTAAAAGCGCCGGAGTGGCGAACACATTAGTGAATTTAAATAGCCAAGCTGTTTCGCTTGATTTAAGCCCGTTAGCGAGCGAAATTGAGCTAGCGCCTAGTTGCAGTGAGCTGCTTCCTGAAAGTGAGTATAAGGCGTTTTTAGTTAAACAGATGCCGCTACAAATGCAAGTGAAGTTAACTGAAGTTGTCACTATATTAAATGATCGGCTAAAGGTACCCATGCTGGTGTTTGATACCGCTGCAGATGCGCAGTTTTCGTTAACCCTCACGCAAGCCGAGCTTGATTTGGCAGAGCCCTTAAGCAGTTTTAGTAGCGCGTTAAACGCTCAGTTAGCAAGCGCGAATATTGAGCGTTTAACGCTCAATGCAAGCATTGCAGATAGCCATATAGCGGGTAGCTATTCAATCATACTGGCCTCATTGCCTGAGTTTATTGAGGTAAGTGCCAGTGGCGTACAGGCAAGCGGTGAATTTAATATTGCAAACATAATCAGCACCAAGCCAAGCGGTGCGATAAGTAGTCGCATTACGGCTGACAATGTGGCGCTAGAGCCATTGTATGCTAAAGACTACCAAGGTAATTTAACCGCGAAAATTGACGAAAACTTAAATGCCAAGGTCAGCCTCGACAGTAAGCTTAAAGCGCTTAATTATAATGAGTTCACACTGAGCGAAATAACCAATAAGGTCACGGCAGCAGCCAATTTAGCTGCGGGTGAGTTATTTGCCGATATCACCGCACAAAGTCATATTAAAGCACTTAAAAGCCCTAACATAAAACTTAACAATATTACTGTAGACTCTACCGCGCTGCAGAGTCGTGCGCTTAGCGCCACTCATCATGCAGTCGTGAATAACCTCGAGTTACTGATAACACATAATATGTCAGCGGTAGCACATCCTTTTGAAGTGGTTATTCCACAACAAAGTGCTTTACGCTTAAACCCTGTGATCCATCAGTTTGTACCACTGGGGCAATTAACCGCTGGCGTTTTTGATGGGCGTATTACGGGGGATGTGGGCTTACAAAGTGCTGCGTTTGAGGTCAACATAAAAAATGTCAGTGCACTGTATAATGACTACTTAGCCAGTGATTTAAGCAGCCGCTTTAGTGGTAATTATTATTCAGGGCTGCTTAATGTAAAAGCGACTACCTTTAACTTAAGTGAGCTCAGAGCGGGCGCCGTAGTAAATAATATCAGTGGCGTTTGGCAAGTTAATGATAATAAAGCCAGTGCTAAAGATATTCGAGGGCAGATTTTTGGCGGTCGTTTTAGTGTGGATCAATACGCGTTGCTGAAAGCAGAGCAAGTTGCTAATGTGCATTTTACGGATGTTGATGCCAGTAAACTAATTAGCTTAGATGATAAGTCAGAGATTTTTTTAACCGGTCGAGTAGGTGGAGTGTTACCCGTTCATTTTAATGATACCGGCATTGAAATTGCGAATGGCAGTTTAACTAATCAAGGCGATGGTAAGTTAATTATTAGTAATAATGCAGCGTTCGATGCGGTGATGCAGCAGCAACAAGAGTTGCAGCCAGTGTTAGGGTTGCTGACTAATTTAGAGATTAAAAAGCTCAATAGTAAGGTGGCGTTAAAGAACGATGGTTGGTTAAAGTTAGGGGTTAATTTACAAGGTTATAATGAAAAAGAGCAACAGCAGGTTAATTTTAATTATAACCATGAAGAAAATATATTTACGTTATTGCGGGCACTGCGTTTAAGTGACGAAATTACACAGAAAGTTGAGCAGCAATACTCAAAACGAGGAAACGAATGATGAGAGAGTCGTTAAGCACAAAAATAGTTATTGTCTTTGCTGCCATCACAGCCCTCAGTGCCTGTACGCACCGAGTAGAGGTGGCCGCTAAAGAACCTATTACAATTAATTTAAATGTGAAAGTTGATCACGAAATTCGAGTTAAAGTAGACAAAGAACTTGATAACTTATTTAGTGATGACAGCGAATTATTTTAAGGGGTAAAGTATGAAGGTTATTAATAAATTAAATATCATGACATTAATTAGTGCGCTCTGTATGTCGTTTTCGGTTTGGGCTATTAGTCTTGATGACGCTAAAAGCCAAGGTTTAGTGGGTGAAGATAGCTCTGGCTATTTAGGGTTAGTGGTGCAAAACGCAGAAGCGAAAGCCGTGGTTGATGAAGTGAACGCTAAGCGTAAAGCACAGTATTTAAAGCTGGCGCAGAAGAATAATTTATCGTTAGCACAAGTTGAAGCGTTGGCAGCGGCGAAAACCATTGAGAAAACCCAAGCAGGTCATTATATTGAAGTAAATGGTAGTTGGGTTAAAAAATAAATAGCAGTGCTACTTTATTGCCTGATTAATAGCAAAAGCCGAGCGTTTAGCTGCTCGGCTTTTTACAGTTTTCAAGTAATTGCTGCCAAAAGTCGATCCCTTTACGCCGCGCTAACTTAATATTGTGCTCAGGAATCGATTCAGGCTCGTTGTAGCTCTGCAGTGCATCGCTCATACTCGCCTCCCGAATTAGGTGCAAAGTAGGAAACGGCGAGCGATTGGTATAGTTTGCGGCATCTTGCTCATCGCTGTCGGCAAATACATAGTCGGGGTGAAAGTTCGCAATTTGGTACTTGCCTTCAAACCCTTGCGCCACTAGCAAGGCATTAGCTAAATCTACTAGGTCTAAAAAGTCTGCAAAATCACTAAAACCGTGATCAAACATAATTAGCGTGGTTTCGCGCTCGGGGGTTTGTTCAAGCTGTACGCATTGTTCAAGCATATCCATAACGGCATCATCAACACGTGACGCAGGGCTAACAATATAATGAATACTGTTGGTTTCTACTTCTCTGCGGGCAAATGGGCAAAAGTTATACTTCACTATCACATTTGATACCCACTCACGGGTTTGGCTAATTGCTTTATCTGTCATGCTTTGGCTCTAAATACTGGTTAATAATAGTCACTGTTTTAGCAATGGCCCCTTGGTTATTAGCGACGCATAGTGCGGCTTTATTACCTAACGCCGCACATGCCTTGCTATTTTGACTTAAAGCAATCAGTTGCTGCGCAAGTTCATCACCATTTTCAACAACTTTAGCGCCTTTTAGCTTTATTAATTCAGGATACACGTGATCAAAGTTATAGGTATGAGGTCCGGTTATTACCCCCACCGAAAATGCGGCCGATTCGAGTGGGTTATGCCCGCCACGGCGAATTAAACTGCCGCCAACAAAGCTTATATGGCCGGCGCCATATAAGCACTGCAACTCACCGAGGGTGTCAGCTAATACCACTTGCTCACCTTTATAGTTATTATGGCTACGACGACTAAAGCTCAGCGAACTTTGCTCCAGTAATAGTGCCACTTTATCAAACTGCTCGGGGTGGCGTGGGGCTATAATTAACAGCGCATTAGGCTGTTTAGTTAATAATTGCTGATGCGCTTCGAGGATTCGTTCATGCTCTGTAGGGTGAGTAGAGCCCGCCACCCAAATAAAACGCTCAGTGTTATTATAAAGCTGCTTGAGAGTTGCGACTGTGTTGAGCTGTACTTCATTAGGGGTAATATCAAATTTAATAGAGCCAGTGACGTGGCTTTTTTGCGGGTTAAGACCGAGTTCAATAAAACGTTGGGCATCGGCTTTATTGTGGCTCGCTAAAACGGTGATAGAGCGCATTATAATAGCCGTTAATTGCGCCACTTTTTGATACCCCTGCTGGGATCTTTCGGACAAACGCGCATTTAGTACCAATACCGGAATATTTTTTTTGCTACTAATCGCCATTAAGTTAGGCCACAGCTCAGTTTCTAAAATACACACCGCTTGTGGTTTTACGCGCTTTAAAAAGCGAGTTATTGCAAATGGAAAATCTATCGGTAAATAGCAGCAAGCAACGCTATTATTAAATTGCTTCACAATTTGCTCTCGCCCTGTTGGAGTATTACAGGTGAGCAGAATATTAAGTTTGGGATGAGCTTGCTGTAGGGCTTTTATCAGCGGAGTCGCGGCGAGCACTTCACCGACAGAGGCACAATGCACTACGAGTGGTTTTGCCTTGTTGGTAAATAGCGACTTACTTACAAAGCCAAAGCGTTGTTTAAAGTGCGCCCGATAGCCTGAATTTTTTTTCCCACGTAATACATATAAATAAAACACGATGAGTGGGCTAATAATTATTAATGCCAATGAATAAAAAATGCGTGCCATACTAAGCTTTTAGAAATGATAAGTGGCTCTAGTTTAACGTGAAAGCAACTAATTCAAAACACGGAAAAGACAAAAGATAGTTTGTGTTCAGCTGTTAGGGTATAAAATACCATTAACTCATCACTAATAACCATTTCAGTATTGTGTATATTGAGGTGATTTGGGGGGGGATTTATGGAATAATGAGTTTAATTTTCCCTGCCATTTCAGTTCCTAGAGGAATTTATCATGTCGATTATCGATTCAGTAGCAACGAGTTACCTTGAAAGCTTAAACCGTCATTTAGCATTATTTGAAACGATGGAAGCTTATCATAAAGAGTCTATGCAGTTGCTAGAAGTATGCCATAGTGCATTACAGGCAGGTGGTAAGGTTATTTGGTTTGGCAACGGTGGTAGTGCTGCCGATGCACAGCATTTAGCGGCCGAGTTTGTGGTACGTTATAAGTTAGAGCGTGGACCGCTGGCATCAATGGCACTGACCACTGACACCTCTATTTTAACCGCTCACAGTAACGACTATCACTTTGACACTGTGTTTGAACGCCAAGTGCAAGCTTTATGTAAACCAGAAGACTTAGTGATTGGCTTAACGACCTCAGGTACCAGTGCTAATATTAATTTAGCGTTAGCAGCAGCGAATAAAATAGGCGCATTTACAGTTGCACTCACAGGGCGTGATGGCGGTGACGTAAAAGATATTGCCAAATTACCTATTATTATCAAAAACGATGAAACAGCACGCATTCAAGAGGCGCACATGTTTATTGGTCACTGGCTCTGTGAGGCCATTGACATGGTGGTTGCGGAGCAGCAGTAATGGATTTATCGTTATTAAAAAACTTATCAGCTGCGCGTATTTTAGTGGTTGGCGATGTGATGCTTGATCGTTACTGGTACGGTGATTCGGGACGAATTTCACCTGAAGCCCCGGTACCTGTGGTTAAAGTGAGTAAATTTGAAGACAAAGCGGGTGGCGCTGCTAACGTGGCTAAAAATATTGCCCGTTTAGATGGTAAGGTCGGTTTACTTGGTTTGATTGGCGAAGATGAAAGCGGTCAAATCTTAGAAAATATTCTACAAGGTGAAAAAATTAATTCACAGCTGGTGAGTGTATGTGACTTACCCACCATTTCTAAAATGCGTGTTATTAGTCGCCATCAGCAAGTCGTGCGCCTTGATTTAGAAGAAGCATTTACCGAGCAACACAGCCAGTTACTCTTAAACCGCTTAGAGCTAGTGCTTGATGAATATGACTTTATCGTGTTTTCAGATTATAACAAAGGCTCGTTGAGCCTAATTAAGAGTATGATCGGTTTGGCTAAAAAAGCCGGTAAAACGGTACTAGTTGATCCTAAGTCATCGGATTTACACTTATACCATGGTGCCGATTACATTACGCCCAATTTAAATGAATTTAAATTAGCGGGTGGACAAGTAACGACAGAGGAAGCGCTGGCGAGCAGTGCACGCAAGTTGATAAGTGATGCCGGTATACACGCGATGCTGCTTACTCGCTCAGAGCAGGGAATGTCGTTAATTAGCGCAACAGAAAAGCACGACTTTGCCGCACAAGAGCTTGAAGTTAGTGATGTTACCGGCGCAGGCGACACCGTGATCGCAACACTTGCTGTTATGCTTGGCGCGGGTATGAGCGCAAAAGATGCGGTAGAAATAGCTAACTTAGCCGCCGGTATTGCGGTAAGTAAACTCGGCGCAGCGACCGTGTCGCCAGAAGAGTTGAGTCGTAAACTAGGGCAATATTTACATGCTACGGGTGAGCACTATCAAACACCATTTGATGATGTGTTACAGCACATTGAGTTTGCAAAACAAAATGGTGAAACAATTGTATTTACTAATGGTTGTTTTGATATTTTGCATGCTGGGCACGTTCGTTATCTAGCGCAAGCTAAAGCGCGCGGCGACAGACTCGTGGTGGGCTTAAATAATGATGAGTCTATTGCTCGGCTAAAAGGATCTGACCGCCCGATCAACCCATTAAATGAACGGGCGATGGTACTCAGTGCACTGGCCTCGGTTGATTGGGTGATCCCATTTGGCAGTGCAGATGAACATGACACGCCGGCTAAGTTAATTGAGCAAATCAGCCCTGATATTTTAGTTAAAGGCGGCGATTATAGCGTTGAGCAAATAGCTGGTGCCGATCACGTTTTACGCCATGGTGGTAAAGTAGAAGTGCTTGAGTTTTTAGATGGCTGCTCAACCTCTAAAGTGATCAGTAAAATAAAGCAGTAACTGCGCTGTTAAATGCATTAAAAAAGGGATGAAAAGCTAGTTTTCATCCCTTTTTAGTGTCTAGGTTCATTACATCACAAACGTTAAGCGTTTTAACTTAAAAGTTGTACTCGTACTTAGCAAATGCATACGTATCGTTTTTGGCTTCATCGTTGTGTGAAGCAAAAGCTCCAAACGTTAAACGCCCGCCCATGGCAAGCATTCTATAACGCACTTCAAGTTGCTTACTGTTATACGCCGTTTTGGTAATGCTGTTTCCTAAATCGGGATTATTTGGGTAACGATCTAGGTTATCACTATTGTAATCAACATCGCGTAACTTAACCTGCCAGTCGTTACCATTGGAAAGCTGGCCTAATACAGTTAACACCAATGACTGTGCATCATTGTCAAAAGTGGAGCCAATTGGGCGCCCGTGGTAGCGGTAGCCTGACTTATAATCGCTAT
Source organism: Pseudoalteromonas sp. (assembly GCF_041613455.1). GTDB lineage: Bacteria > Pseudomonadota > Gammaproteobacteria > Enterobacterales > Alteromonadaceae > Pseudoalteromonas. The sequence goes on from NZ_JBFJHD010000005.1 coordinate 17,190, forward strand.
GCTCGTAATAACAGTTTTCAGTTGCTGATGTAGCAGAGCATGCAACTCCGGTATCTATATATTCTAGGTTGACTAAAACGTTCTGCTCGTAAATACGATGTGTCGTTTGTACGCCAAATAAATAGGCTCTATCGACGGGTTTGAATTTAGAGCTGGCATCTTCACCAATAGTACTTGCATAAAGTGCATACGGTTGGTCAAATAATGTATCTGACCAACGAATATCAATTCCCGCAAGTTGATTACCTATTTTAGATTTTAATTCGTCATCGCAAGACGTTGTGCCGTCAATACAAGCGGGTTCTCCGGTAACTATATCAAAAAAATCACCCGCAGAGCTTGGTTGACCTTCTCCTGCCCATTGCGCCGACCAACTGAATGCAACCTCTAATTGTTGCAGCGGGCGAAAGTTTAGCCGGCTACTCCATAACAGCGCCTCGGGAATCACTCGAGTCGATTCAAGCTGGGCCATTTGTGCGGTAAAGCTCCACTGCCCAAGCCAGCTTAGCCAAGGTGTTGCAAATGCGCTACTTTGTTCACGGGTTATACTTAACGCAGGGAGTGGCTTAGCATTGCTCGACATAATTAAGCTGTTATCAACCCCAGGGCCCCAAAACTGCTCAACTGCGCCGGCTCTAAAAATCCAGTTGCCTAACCTGTAGGCTAAGTAGCTGTGATCAAACGAGGTATCATCGCAAGCAGTGAGCGCTTGTTCATCTAAAACGATATCGTCAGCGGTTTTACCAGTAACAAAACATTGTTTACCGTCGCTACGATGGTTAATCGCTACTTTTGCTGCAAAGTTTTCACCTAAATAGGCATAAGCCGCTGACAGTTCTAATTCTTGGCTATTGGTGGCACCAAAGCTGGTGGCTACACTGGGAGCTGAACTGGCAAAAGCTGCAAGCTGCATACTGTGAGAGCCGCTGTTTTCTGATTTGTAGCGGTGCTTTACGCGCAATAATGCATCTTGTAATTCTGCTGAAAGTTGCTCAATGCCAGTATTATCAAGTTCATTAATAAAGCTTTTCCACATTAACGGATAAGTGGTTACAGGAGCTGAAATGATACCGGCATCGGCTAAACGCTGAATATCAGCTCTTAGCCCATAGTCATCGGGTTTGACCCATGGTTCAGCGTTAACAGATAGGCTCATAGCACAAAAAAGAGTTGATAATACAAAAATTCTGCTTCGCAAGATTCAGATCCTTATGATTAAAATTATCGGTAAGTTTAGCAATCTAAATGTATTTTTGCAGTAACTAATCCAGTATGTGGAAGAAAATTAGCTGATAAAAGTGTAACCTCTCTATTCTAAATAGAGCGTGGTTGATATAATTAAATTTAAATGAAAAATTAGGAATGTAATGGGCAGTAAACGACTTTTATTTATACCAGTATCATCACCAGCGGGAATTGGTGAGTATATGCGCTCATTATTATTAGCTCAAACGTTATACACTGAATTGGCAGACAAGCTTGATATTCACTTTATATTAAATCAGCACACTGCTTATACTGACACGTGCCCATTTGATACTACTTTACTTGAACATTCTGCAACCAAAGAGAATAAAAAGGTAACAGCTGTAATTGAAAGCCTAAAACCTGATGTGGTGGTGTTTGACTGTGCCGGCCGTGCTGCGCAGATGAAAGCCGCTAAAAAGGTGGGGGCTAAAGTAGTGTTTATTTCTCAGCATGCAAAAAAACGCGCTAAGGGTTTGAAGTTAAATCGCACAGGGCTGATAGACTTACACTGGGTGGTGCAGCCTGAGTACTGTATTGAGCCATTAAGCTGGTTAGAAACGGCAAAGTTAGCGTTATTTCCTTTAGCTCCCCCAATAAATGTAGGGGCATTTGTGGCATTCCCTACCCAAGTACAACAAAAGCATATACTTAATAAGCTTAATTTAAAATCCAAGGGTTATTTTATTGTCAGTGCGGGATCGGGAGGGCATATAATTGAGGGCGCAAATTGCGCAGATATTTATTATGAAGCAGCACTAAAGATTAGCCAACGCACAGGCTTGCAAGGTGTTGTTGTTTTTGGCTCAAATTATAATCGAGAGTTACCAAAAACAGATACTCTATTATGCTTATCGAATCAAACCAGCGGCGACTTTTTGGCATTATTAAGTGAAGCGAAAGTTGCTGTACTCAGTGCTGGAGATACGCTTTTACAGGCGATAGCGTTACACACGCCTACAGTGGCATGTGCGATTTCAAAAGATCAGAACACTCGATTAGAACGATGCGCAATGACGCAAGTAGTTGTGAAATCAGAACTAGCAGTTGATGCTATTGCTGCAACGGTTGAGCAAATAATTGCTGAGCCACTGTATACACAAATAACAAAAAAATATAAAAGTTTAGCCATAGAGGGCAGTTTTGAGGTGATTACTCAAGGGGTGAAATCACTCTTACTAGGCACTAAGCAATGAATATCGTTATTGTCATTGATTCTCTGGTGGGCGGCGGTGCAGAAAAAGTCATGCTCACCTTAGCTGAACAAATGCAAACCTTAGAGCATACGGTGATTATGCTATCGTTAGCGAATAATGTTGAATACGATATTCCCGCTGGCTTACAAGTGGAAAGTTTATTTAGTGATAGAGCGACAAAAGTCGATCGTTTCTGGCAGCGTAAAGCCAGTATCATTAAGTTAGAGGCTTGGTTTAAGCAAAAGCAAAGCGAACTTGGGGAGATTGATTTAGTGCTGTCGAATTTAGACCGCAGTAACAACTTACTCGCCAACAGCAATATTAAAAATGTGCACTATGTAATTCATAACTCGGTAAATGCAGAGCTTGCTCGGCAAAAAAAACTAGGCCCTCTCTCTTACTTATACCTGAAAAAAAGTAAACTAAACCTAAATGGCAAGTCGCTTATCTGTGTCTCTAAAGGGGTTGAAAAAGAAATTACTCAAGGGCAGTTAATTACTCCGCGCGCCATTACTACCATATATAACCCATTTGATTTACAAGCGATAAATCAGCAAGCAACTGCAGATAACGATAACATTCCAGATGAACCGTACCTTATCCATGTAGGGCGTTTGGCCAAACAAAAGCGTCACGATATTTTATTTAGCGCATTTGCCAAGCTTGATAAGAAATACAAGTTAGTTTTATTGTGTAATAAGCCAGCCAAGGCACTAAAGCTTGCAGCCCAATATGGTATTGCAGAGCAGCTCATCGTTCCAGGGTTTGAGCAAAATCCCTATAACTGGATAAAACAGGCTAAAGCGTTAGTGTTAAGTTCAGATTTTGAGGGCTTGCCCACCGTATTAATCGAAGCTTTAGCCGTGGGTACACCGGTAGTCAGTACCAACTGCACCTTTGGCCCCAGTGAAATACTCACCGGTTCACTCAGTAATTATTTAGTGCCAGTACAGCACAGTGAGCAGTTAGCCGCTGCGATTAAGCAAGTGTTGCAGGATGAGCCAGATGTGACGAATGCGGCAATTTTACATCAGGTAGACGCAAAGCAAGTGGCTGAAAAATACTTAGCATTAGTGTAAGGCTAATTGGCTAAGTATTGCTGGTAAACAGTCATTAAGCGCAGCCAATCATCAGTTTGCCAATGAAAGACTTTATTACGGTTTTGCTCTTTTAAAAATGAGCGCTCTAGACGCGTCATATTGCCTTGCTGCCATTGTTTGGCGGGCTTTTTAATTTCACCGCGGTCAAAGTCAATAATGTATACCTCGCCGGCGTCATTAAATAAAATATTATTAATGTTTAAATCGGCGTGATACACGCCATGGCGATGAAATAACGCAATGGTGCTGGCAATAATTTCTAGCTCGGTTGTAGTTAAGGGGCGTTTAATTAGAATGTCGAGTACGCTTTTAGCACCTGTTACCGCCTCGGTAATAATATCACCGCGATAAATTAAGCCGTTGCGAGTCACTTTTGCAGCAATTGGGGTGGGCACATTTAAGCCCAGCTCGATTAACTGCATCATTAATGCAAACTCTTTATAAACCCGAGTTTGCGCCAGTCCCAAATAAAAATATTGGTCACTGAGTAACTTACCCACTAAGCCTCCGCGCCAATAGTGCCTAAGCACTGCGGTCAGCGTATTATTTTTGAAAAACCACGCCGTTGCGCGGCCTTTTTTTGCTCCCACAATTTTATTTTGTTGTTGCCAAAAGTCAGCATTAAACCAGTTAATATCAACCTGGCTTGTGTAGAGTGGGTGGCTCAGTAGTGTGTGATTACCGTGGACTTGTTGTTTAAACATAACTTATGGGAATTGCTTAAATAGGGGAGTATCTTAGCGCGTTTTGAAGCCAAGGATAAGTACTTGCAATAGCGCGAGTATAATTTAAGATCGAGTTTTATTTTTTATGCCTAGGGAAACGCGTGACTTCAGTGCCTAATTACTCTTCTATTTGTATTTTACGACTTTCAGCCATTGGCGATGTGTGCCACGCGGTTAGCGCAGTACAAGCAATTCAACAAGCACACCCTAATGCAAAAATCACCTGGGTAATAGGTAAAATAGAAGCCATGCTATTGGCCAATCTACCCGGTGTAGAGCTGGTTGTATTTGATAAAAAACAAGGCAAAGCGGCGCTTAAACAGCTTAAGCAAACGTTTAAAGGGCAGCAATTTGATGTGTTGTTGAATATGCAAGTTGCACTTAGAGCGGGCTTGGTGGCCCGTTGTATTCCTGCAAAAGTTAAAATAGGCTTTGATTGGGCGCACTCAAAAGAGCTGCACAGTTTATTCATTAATAAACGCATTGCGCCAGCGCCGCAGGCTCATGTGCTCGAAGGCTTTAAAGGCTTTGCTCGCGCCATTGGCGTAGAGGATTATCAGCCTAGTTGGGCTATGCCTTACACCCAGCAAGATCAACATGTTGCGGATGAATTACTCACACCAGAATACCTCGCTAATAAGTTTTTGGTTATTTCGCCCGCCGCCAGTAAAGCGCAGCGCAACTGGTTGCCTGAACGTTACGCGGCGATTGCCGATCACGCCCATCAGCAGGGCTTTAAGGTGGTATTAACCGGTGGCCCCACGGAACTTGAAATAAACCTTGCTAAGAATATTATTCAGCACAGTCAGCAGCCAATTTTAAACCTAGTGGGCAAAACTAAATTAAAAGAATTACTGTGTGTATTAAAACGAGCAAGTTTAGTGCTCGCGCCTGATACCGGCCCCGCACATATGGCGGTAACAGTAGGTACACCGGTGATAGGTTTGTATGCACATTCAAACCCAGCCCGCACTGGCCCTTATTTATACCAGCATTATGTGGTTGAGGTTTATCATAAAAACGTGCTGCAACAAACGGGTAAAACCGCAGCGCAACTGCCTTGGGGTACGCGTATCAAAGGTGATGATTTAATGCGTCAAATTACAGTAGCAGATGTTACTGCTATGTTTGATCACGTAGTTAAAAGTGAGTCGCTCTAATGAAGCCGTCATTAAAAAATAAAGCGCTGTTTTTGGATAGGGATGGCGTCATCAATGTTGACCACGGGTATGTATATCAAAGTGAGCAATTTGAATTCATTGATGGTGTGTTTAGTAGCTGCAAAGCCTTTTATGATGCAGGCTATAAAATTATTATCGTTACTAATCAATCAGGTATTGGTCGCGGTTATTACAGCGAAGCTGATTTTTTACACCTTACCGAGTGGATGAAAGCGCAGTTTAAAGCGCAGCAAATACCCATTACAGCGGTGTATTTTTGCCCCCATCACCCGAACAAGGCGTTACCTGAGTATTTACAGCAATGTGACTGCCGCAAGCCCGCCCCCGGTATGTTATTACAAGGCATACAAGAGCATAATATAGACCCACAGCAAAGCATCATGGTGGGCGACAAACTAAGTGATATGCAAGCGGCTAAACATGCAGGCGTCACAACCCGTGTGTTAGTGCAGTCAGGGCAACCCTTTGATAACAGCACTCAGCAACAAGCTGACGCTGTAATTGCATCAATAAACGATTTACCTATGTTGTTAAATCGCTAGAGTAATCACATAAGCATTTCTACACAAACAACTGGCAGTATTTACTGCCAGTGCAATTTTTGCGATGAACTACAAACAGTGCATTTTATCCGTTAAACTTTTACAATACCTGCCATAATAAACAGTGAGTTTGCATTACTGTTAAATCTGTTCAATCAAATGGAGACTACAGATGAGAGCATCTGCTTTTTTTAGCCAGCTACAACAGCAAATTGAAGACGTAAAGAGCGAAGGTTTGTATAAAAGTGAGCGTATTATTTTATCGCAGCAGCAAGCTCAAATTGAAGTTGCTTCTGGCAAAGTAATTAACTTTTGTGCTAATAACTACCTCGGTTTAGCCAATAGTCCAGAGTTAATTAAAGCAGCGCAAGATGGTTTAGACGCGCATGGTTTTGGTGTTGCTTCAGTGCGCTTTATTTGTGGTACACAAGATATTCATAAAAGCTTAGAGAAAAAAATCAGTGAGTTTTTAGAAACCGAAGACACTATTTTATATTCATCGTGCTTTGATGCTAACACCGGCTTATTTGAAACTATTTTAGGCGCCGAAGACGCAATTATCTCTGACTCACTAAATCACGCGTCAATTATTGATGGTGTGCGTTTATGTAAAGCGAAGCGCTATCGTTATGCTAATAACGATATGGCCGATCTTGAAAAACAACTTATTGCCGCAACCGAAGCGGGTGCTAAAACTAAGCTAATTGCTACCGATGGCGTATTCTCGATGGATGGCGTTATTTGTGATTTAGCCACCGTGTGCGATTTAGCCGATAAATACGACGCGCTAGTAATGGTTGATGACTCGCACGCAGTCGGTTTTGTTGGCGAAAACGGTAAAGGTACACCTGAATACTGTAACGTATTAGATCGTGTTGATATTATTACCGGTACGTTAGGTAAAGCACTTGGTGGTGCATCGGGTGGTTATACTTCGGGTAAAAAAGAAATTGTTGAATGGTTACGTCAGCGTTCACGTCCGTACTTGTTCTCCAATTCATTAGCGCCGGCCATTGTAACAGCCTCTATTAAAGTATTGGAAATGCTGGAAAATGGTGGCGAATTGCGTGCTAAGTTGTGGTCAAATGCTAAGTACTTCCGTGAGCAAATGGAAGCGGCAGGCTTTACCTGTGGTGGTAAAGATCATGCCATTATTCCCGTCATGCTAGGCGACGCTAAAATTGCATCGCAAATGGCTGATAAGCTATTAGCCGAAGGTATTTACGTAACCGGTTTCTCCTTCCCAGTCGTGCCCAAAGGCCAAGCGCGTATTCGTACCCAAATATCTGCCGCGCATAGCATCGAGCAACTTGATACCGCCATTGCCGCCTTTACCCGTATTGGTAAAGAAATGGGTGTTATTTAATTATAATTATAAGCCGCGTAAGCTATCGCGGCTTTTTACTGAGTGTAATTTATGAAAGCATTATCAAAACTAAAAGCAGAGCCGGGCATTTGGATGACAGATGCACCCAAACCAGAAGTGGGTCATAACGATCTACTGATTAAAATTCGCAAAACGGCGATTTGTGGTACCGACGTGCATATTTATAAGTGGGATGAGTGGGCAAAAAACACCATACCTACTCCTATGGTTGTGGGTCATGAGTATGTTGGCGAAGTGGTTGATATGGGCCAAGAAGTACGCGGTTTTAACGTTGGAGATCGCGTATCTGGTGAAGGTCATATTACCTGTGGCCACTGTCGTAACTGTCGTGCGGGGCGAGTACATTTATGTCGAAATACCACTGGTGTGGGGGTAAACCGCGAAGGGGCATTTGCTGAATACTTAGTGATACCGGCATTCAATGCGTTTAAAATTCCAGATAACATCAGTGATGAATTAGCGTCAATTTTTGACCCGTTTGGTAATGCAGTGCATACCGCGTTATCGTTTGACTTAGTCGGTGAAGATGTATTAATTACCGGTGCCGGTCCAATCGGTATTATGGCGGCAGCGGTTGCAAAACACGTAGGCGCACGTCACGTGGTGATCAGCGACGTAAACGAATACCGCCTAGACTTAGCCCGTAAAATGGGGGCAACACGTGCAGTTAACGTGGCCAATGAAAAGCTTGAAGATGTTATTAAAGAGCTTGGTATGACTGAGGGCTTTGATATTGGCCTAGAAATGTCGGGTGTGCCAAGTGCGTTTAATTCGATGCTTGATAATATGAACCACGGTGGCAAAATTGCCATGTTAGGTATTCCACCTTCAGATATGGCGGTCGATTGGAACCAAGTGATTTTTAAAGGCCTAGTGATCAAAGGAATTTATGGCCGTGAAATGTTTGAGACTTGGTATAAAATGGCAAGCCTTATTCAATCAGGGCTAGACTTAAAACCTATCATCACCCATCAATACTCAATAGATGACTTCCAAGCAGGCTTTGATATGATGATTTCAGGGCAATCAGGCAAAGTCATTTTAAACTGGGATTAATTTAGTTTACCACGGTAAAACCCAGTGTATTAATAGGGCGGCTTGAGTCGCCTTTTTTTATTGATTCATAGTAATTTAGAAGAGATCCTCATGGCATTTAAACATATATCAATAGCACAAACGTTTGAATTATTAGATAAAGAAGACGTAGTGATTGCAGATATCCGCGATCCAAATTCATATCAAGCAGGGCATATTCCAGGCTCTGAAGCACTGTCTAATGCAAATATAGCCCAATTTATGATGGAAAAAGAATTTGACCAACCCATTATTATTGTCTGCTATCACGGTATGAGCTCGCAAGGTGCAGCTAGCTACTTAGTGGAGCAGGGGTTTGAAGATGTTTACAGTATGGATGGTGGTTTTACAGCGTGGGAAGCGGCGTATAGTGAGCATGTAGCACGATGATAGAGCTTGGCAGCCTTAATAACCCGCGTGCTGCACAAGGCTTTATTGATTACTTAAAAAGTAAAGGTCTGCATGGGGAGTTACGCTCAGCGGATGGCAGCACGGTAATTATTAGTGTCTTACCTGAACACTTTCATCAAGTACAGCCGCTGTGGAGTGAATTTACGCAAAATCCACATCACCCCCGTTACCAACAAGCCTCATGGGAAGTGGGAAACACGCAATCCCCCCTAAAGTATCAAGGGCAATCGCTTAATTTAATGGCGCGTTTTAAAGCGCTGAGCTGGCTTAACCAAGCCGTGAGCATAGTAAGTATCATTATTTATATTGCTTTTTTATTTGGCGCGTTTGAAGCAATTTACACTAAGCTACAATTTGATCCCACACAGCCACTAACGTGGTTAACACCGGCAATAGTGCATTTTAGTGCCATGCACATAGTGTTTAACTTAATTTGGTGGGTATCGCTGGGTGATAATATTGAAAAGCAATGCGGCAAACTGAGTCTAATAGGCTTGTTTGTGGTGACGGCGCTAATCAGTAACTGGGCACAATATTTAATGGTAGGGCCTAACTTTGGCGGCTTAAGTGGGGTTGTGTATGGGTTGCTCGGCTTTTGCTGGATCCACAGTGCACTGACCCCCAAACAACCGGCATTGGTAAGTACTGCAATTGTTGGTTTTATGCTCATTTGGTTAATACTCGGTTTTGCCGATGTATTATTTATAGGAATGGCCAATTGGGCGCATTTGGGCGGACTACTGAGCGGAATGGCTTATGCTGTTACCAGCTGCATGTTAAGAAGCAAACAACGCGCTTAATGGTATAAATACTTAGTGAACAAGACTTCACGGATGATTTCTTGTCCTGTTTCTTCTTTTAATAGTTTTTTAAGTTTAGCGATACTTTTTACGCGTATTTCTTCACGGCCACTCAGAGACTTGATTTTATCTTCAGGCTCTTTAGATAAAATTTCAACGAGCGCATCACGTAATAAAGGGGTGTGATGCTCTACGGTGGCAATATCGGCCGCGTTATTAAGCATTAAGTCGACAGTAACACGTACATAGCCCATTTTTTTACTCGATCCACCAATATAGTTGGTAATAATATCGGGTTCAAAACCAAAATAGCCAACACTTGAGTTGGCACGAGCGGATAAGCTCATTGTGCAAAGTATCAGTGTTAAAATGGCTGCATAGCGTGTTTTTTTCATATTAAAGGCATTTCCAAAAGCATAGTGTAAATAGTTTATACTTAATATTGTGCAATATACAGTGTGAGTGACTATTTATGAGATTAAATCGCACTTTTTCAAATGCTTTGGCAATGTTATTATGTAGCTGATTTTTCCCAAGTAGAGCTACTGTGATCACTTTTCCTGTATCATTATCTGCCAACTGGCAATGCACTTCACTGATAAGTGACTTATCGCCCTGTGAGCAAGAGTGGTTATTTGAACCGCACTCATTAACCGCTAAACTAAAAAGTCGCGCGCAGCATTTTAGTGTACAAGTACTGAGTGAGCAGCAATTTCAGCTCACCCCAGCGCAACAGCAGTTATTAGCTTGCAAGGAAAACACGGCACTGAATCGAGAAGTATTATTGTTGTGTGATGAGCAACCCGTGGTGTACGCACAAAGCTGGTTACCGAGCACCGTTAGCGGCGTTAAAAATCAACTGCATAATATGGGTGAGCGCCCTTTAGGTGATGTCATCTTTCAACACCCAGATTTAAGCCGTACAGACATAGAAATAGCCCGCTTTGATACGCAACATCCTCTGCAAAAGCTGGTCGCTCATTTAAACTTGCCGCAGCAAACCTTACTTGGCCGCCGTAGTCTATTTTCCCTAAAAAATTATAAATTTTTAGTTTGTGAAGTGTTTTTACCTGGAGCTTATTTGTACTCATGAAACTCGCTCGTCTAACTGCCAAGCACATTCCTTATTACGTTCAGTTAATGCGCATTGATAAACCTATCGGCACTTTGCTGTTGCTGTGGCCCACTTATTGGGCACTGTGGTTAGCAAACGCCGGTATGCCAAGTTTAACTCACTTTATAGTGTTTACGTTGGGCGTGATTGTAATGCGCAGTGCAGGCTGCGTGATTAATGATTTTGCCGATAGAAAAATTGATGGCTCGGTCAAGCGTACTGCACAGCGCCCACTTGCGGCGGGTGTGGTGAGTAGTGGCGAAGCAATAAGTTTATTTATATTACTGGTTAGCATAGCGTTTATATTGGTGTTAATGCTGAGTTTAAATACTATTTTACTGTCGTTTGTTGCGCTGGCGCTGGCGTTTTGTTATCCCTTTATGAAGCGTTATACACAACTGCCGCAAGTGGTTTTAGGTGCCGCATTTGGTTGGGCTATTCCAATGGCGTTTATGGCGTCAACCGATACGTTACCATTTCAAGCGTGGTTATTATTTGTCGCTAATGTGTGCTGGACCGTCGCCTATGACACTATGTACGCTATGGTAGATAGAGATGATGATTTAAAGATAGGCGTTAAATCAAGCGCCATTTTATTTGGTAACTACGATCGCCACATCATTGCTCTGTTAAACTCCGCGTTTATTGCATTGATGGTTATTATTGGGGCGCTCAGTGAGATAGGAATTACATTTTGGCTTGGTATTGTAGTGGCTATCGGGTTATTAATTTATCAACAGCGGCTAATCCATTTACGCACGCGAACAGCATGTTTTAACGCATTTTTAAATAACCACTATGTTGGGTTGGCTATTTTTATCGGTTTGTTGTTCGCTTATCCGCTTAGTTTTTAACGATATTTAGCGTGGTGGATCAATAATACCACTGATAGAAGCATTTTTTCTAAACCAACCCGTTATTGAGTAACGCTCATCAACAGCAGGGAGTACTTCGTGTACAAAGCGCTCGCTTTCAAATAGCACTAAGGTGCCTGCGGTTGGTTTAATGCTCACTGCAATGTCTTTACTTTTGGGTTTATAAATAACGAGTTCACCACCTTGCTCTGGTGAGTTTAAATATAACACAGAGGTGAAAACACGATTCGATCGCCCTTTAAAAGCATCCACATGTTTTTTATAAAAGTCACCTAAAGTGTATTTCGCATAATGGCATTCATAATCAAATAAGCCCAGAAAAAAGCACCTGTTTAATGTCGTTTTTATGCTTTGCATAACTGCTAAATAACTGAGTTGAGCCTGTGAACTACCATCAAACCAATAAGTTTTATCTTTACGAATGCTGCTGTCTATTTGCTGATTATTTAAGCGTCCAATACCCGCTAAACTCAGGTGCGGATTGATACGATAGCAGTCAGCTATTAACTCAGTCATTAACTGCTCATCAATAGCATGCTCAATAATGGCATAACCATGGCTTTCAATGTGGTCTAAGTGTGTTTCAGCGATAATAAAGTTGTGGCTCATTGGTAGTAATCATAAAATAAGGAAGCGATAGTCTAGTTGAAACTATCGCAATAGCTATCATTATTTACCGCCTCACAGCCGTTATTTAGGCTGTTAAGAAACCGTAGTTGCCAGCTTTTTAATCAACGAAAGTAAATGTTCTACATGCTCACCCACTTCAATTTTTTGGCTGGTTTGCACTATCAGTTGTTCACGGCTTAAGTCTTTATTGGTTTTTAATTGGATCAGATTGCTGTTTTCATTAATTGTATTGCTATGTTCAATACCCGCAATCGCAAAATGATCTGACTTTTCAAGACCAGCCATGACTTGCTCGATACTACCAACTTTAATGCTCGATGATTTATTTAGGCCATCGATGGCTTCATTTAACATCATTTGTACGTGCTTAGATTGTGAAAAACAGCCGTACATAGGGTAGCGATCTAAATCGAGTTTACTAATGTCATTTTTATCAGCGAGTGGGTGGTGTTTAGAGACAAACAAAACGAGCTGATCGGGCAAATGAATATCACTGCCAATACTGTTAATCGCTTGCGAATAAACACTAATATCTATTTCACCTTGTTGTAACTTGCGCGAAAGTTCGTGTTTATCTTGCAACTGCATTTCTATTTTTATATGGGGGTACTGGTTTAAGAATTGGCCACAAGAAATAGGCACCACACTGCTGGCTTTGTTGGTATAACCAATAATAAGTTTTTTTTCAACACTGCCATTGATAGCTTGAAAAATACGCTGTTTAGTCAAGGTAAACTCGTTCAGTGTGTTTTTGGCGTAATCTAGAAATAATTCTCCAGCTTCGGTAAGACTGACCGAGCGGGTAGAGCGTTTAACCAATTCGTAACCAACTTCATCCTCAAGTGTTTGAATGCTACGAGTAAGTGCAGAGGTGCTTATTTTGGTTTGTTCGGCGGCTTGTCTAAAGTGGCGTAATACCCCTAATGCAACAAATTGCTCAAGTTGTTCAAATCTCACTTTATAGTCCCTTTTTATAAGTAAGTCGCGTAGTACGCGAACATCAATAATGTTAATTATTCCAGCCTGCAAAACTTTAGCATTCAGGCTAGTAGGCCCCTATGACGAACACACAGGGCAGCGGATATTTAGCTTTTCTGCGTTGTTATCGCCTATTTAGGGATAATAACCACATGACTTAGGCGCTGCTTTGCCTGAAAATCCAACACACTGCTATCAATTTACCCTAGAAAGATATCCAAGTTCTCATCGCTGCAGGTTAATAATTAATATTTAAATGCGATTGTAAATTTATGATAATTTTTATCAGCATATCCCGCTTTTAGTATTAATTAAAGCGCGAAATTGTTAATTAGTATTAACCTTTAGGCTAACTCTAATGATTTATGACGTATGTCTGCATGTTATTTGAGCAAAGAGCCATTTTATCGCCGCTTAAGCACGTGACCCGATACCGTTGATAACCGGTTACTTTTCCAATAGTTACAATTTATCCTCTGGTAGTGTTTTAGATTCCACAAAATTACGACTGACCCGGCTACTTAGCGGTTTGTTTTCGATATTTTGTAACTCTATTTCAATGGCATCGCACGATATATGAATTTCAAAGAGCGAGGTTAATAACGATAAACTTAAACACGCTAAACTGATGCCAAATAACACTACCCCCGTCAAATTAAACTCTACAAATAGCGCAAACATAGATAACGTACATAATAAAAAAGCGCCAACCCCGTATACTTGCATAGTACGTATTAGCTTTATACGTTTACGTAAATTTGTTATTTGTGCCACAACCACAGGGCGAATTGACTCTCCCTCGCGGCCGTTCAGTTCTCTAATTAATTGCGCTAAGACTAAAAATCGGTTGGTATAGGCAAGTAATAACAATGAAATAGCCGGAAAAAGTAACCCAGGTGTTGTAAGTGTCATATGTGTTCCTTAAAGAGTAACTTGCAATTGAGCTAGTAGACTAGCAAAAAGCGTTGTAAGCACAAATAAATGAGGTGTAAATTGCAAAATTCAGCGAACCAAAATATACAAATTAACCCGTTTCAGTGGGTTACTATATATCGTGCAGCAAATAGTCTCGAGGCAAATATTATAAAAGGCCTGATGCAAAGTGAGAATATTGCGTGTCAAATCAAGGGTGACATGTTGCAAGGTGCGGTTGGAGAAATACCTTATGAGCAAACACAAGCTTGTCTACAGGTTTATGCGATAAAAGAGCGCCATGCGCGGCAAATATTGGTAAACTATCAGCAAGTAAAACAATCAGCTCCCGATTGGGTGTGTCCTAATTGTAATGAGCATAATGGATCGGCATTTGAATTTTGTTGGTCATGTGAGACGTTAAGAAATGACAAAAGCAAATAACTTTCAGCGTATTAGAGAACTAAACTATTTACAAAAAGCGGTATTAGCAAGCGCCTTAATAGAACGTATGCTGCCTAATTATGGCTTATTCAGTGAAGCCACTGGCTTTGGTGAGGAAGCGACGTTACGCAGCGCTTTAAATGTTTGTTGGGAAAAAATATTGCTGCCAAAAAGTAAAATTGATCTTGAAAAGCAAATAGAGAAAGTTGAGCCTAATGTACCTGAGTTAGCCGACTTCGATATGTTTGGCACTTATCCCGCAATTGATGCGGCCACGTCGTTATTAAGTTTAATGCATGGCTTAATAGCCCAAGATGAACAAGAGTTTATCAGTGTTAGTAAAATATCGCAGGCGACCGTGGCACGCTTTATTGAGTACCAAATGACGGTTGAAGGTGAAGTTGCCGATAATCAAGCAGTACGCGAACACCCGTTAATGCAATATGAAATAGAGGTGTTAGGTGAGCTGATTGACTTTGTCGAAGGCATGGGGCGTATTACCTCCGACAATGTTAAAGCACTTAAAAAACAGGTGTTAGCCGATGGACAAACGAATATTGGCTTAACCTTATAACAGCGTCATTTTTCAGTTTTAAACACCCAACTAGGTGGTAGGAGATAAACAATGCGAATTTTAGGCATTGAGTCATCGTGTGATGAAACCGGTATTGCTATTTACGATGACGAAAAAGGGCTGTTAGCGCATCAGCTTTACAGCCAAGTAAAAGTGCACGCAGATTACGGTGGCGTCGTACCCGAGCTGGCTTCTAGAGATCATGTGCGCAAAACATTACCGCTGATAGATGAGGCGTTTGCGCAAGCGGGATGTGGCCCTGAAGATTTAGATGGCGTAGCGTATACGGCTGGGCCAGGCTTAGTAGGCGCTTTGTTAGTAGGGACGTCTATTGGGCGTTCACTTGCTTATGGCTGGGATATTCCTGCTGTAGCGGTGCACCATATGGAAGGGCATTTATTAGCGCCGATGCTGGAAGAAAATGTCCCTGAGTTTCCATTTATTGCACTATTAGTCTCGGGCGGCCATACCATGATGGTGAAAGTGTCGGGAATTGGTCAATATCAAGTATTAGGTGAGTCGGTCGATGATGCAGCCGGAGAAGCCTTTGATAAAACAGCAAAGTTACTCGGTTTAGATTACCCTGGTGGCCCGCGTTTGGCGAAAATGGCAGAGCAAGGCGTGGCTAAGCGTTTTATTTTTCCGCGGCCTATGACCGATAAGCCAGGGCTGGATTTTAGCTTTAGTGGTTTAAAAACGGCAGCTTCTATCACGATTCGTGAAAACAGCGACGACGAACAAACTAAAGCCGATATAGCGCATGCATTTCAAACGGCGGTTATCGATACCTTAGTGATTAAGTGTAAGCGCGCGCTTAAACAAACCGGTATTAAGCGCTTAGTGATAGCGGGGGGCGTCAGTGCCAATACCCAGTTACGTTTGCAGTTAGAACGGGTTATGCAAGGGATGAAAGGGCAAGTGTACTATCCGCGTACTGAATTTTGTACCGACAATGGCGCTATGATCGCGTATGCCGGTATGCAGCGCTTAAAAGCAGGGCAATTTGCTACGCTTGATATGAAAACAAAACCGCGCTGGCCAATAGACAGCCTAGCAGCGATTTAGCGATAACATTTAATTATCGCTTTTTTCATCAGTGGGTGCTTTTTTGGCGCCCACTTTTGGTTCGCTGCCGCTAAATAACCGGCCGATATTGGTGCGGTGACGAAAAATAATCAACAAGGTAATAAAGGTAACCGGTATAGTATAAAGGGGCTTAATTAACCAGGTGTAAAGGGGGGCGAGTGACACGGTGACTAATGCCGCCAACGAAGAATAGCGAGTGATTGCAACAATAACCAGCCACGTAGTAATAAGTAACCCACCCAGTGATAAACCAATTGGTAATAATGAACCAAATGCGGTGGCGACTGCTTTTCCGCCATTAAAGCCGAAAAAAACAGGGTACATATGCCCTAAGCAAGCTCCTACCGCGACTAAGCCAAGTTCAAGCGGCGCTAAGTCTAAAAAGTAAGCGCCCCACACTGGAATGGTGCCTTTTAATATATCAAACACCAAGACTAAGCAGGCGGGGAATGTGCCGCCTAAACGATACACATTGGTTGCCCCAGGATTATTTGAGCCATTACTACGCGGATCGGGAAGTTTAAACAACCGCGAAACGAGTATGGCCGACGAAATCGACCCAAGTAAATAGGCTAAAACAAACATAATAGTGGCTAACACGTGCTTCCTTATTTTTTAATTGTACTTTTTCGGCTATTATTGGCGTCGAAATTAATCAACTACTTTAATTGCTAGCTAATTGAGCTAGCTGGTTATTGTAAAAGTAATTTATGTATATTTAAACACTGACTAAAGTATATACAGTATTAATCTGATTGATACATTTATGCAGTTAACTCAGTGGCTTGTTACTGTCATAGGAGTATCAATGGACAAGGTATTTATATCGCAACTACACGTCGACACTATTATTGGAGTGTACGACTTTGAGAAAGAAAGTAAACAAAGCCTTTATTTTGATATTGAAATGTTAAGTGATATTAAGCCTGCTGCGGCCACCGATGATATTAATTTAGCGCTTGATTATGCCAAGGTGAGTGAGCGTATTATTGAACACTGTAGCTTAAAACCGGTTGAGTTGCTGGAAACTTTAGTCGAGCAATTAGCACAACTAATTTTGCATGAATTTAACACCCCGCAAGTCACAATTCGTGTTAGTAAGCCGGCAGCTGTCGCCGCAGCACACACTGTGGGTGTTGAAATTACGCGTACTAAGGCCAACAGCTAAATGGCGAATATATATATCAGCTTAGGTTCAAATATTAATAAAGCGCATCATATACGCTGTGGGCTGATCGCACTGAACTCGCACTTTGATAACCTAGTGCATTCGTCAGTATATGAAAGTGAAGCGGTGGGATTTGCGGGTAATAATTTTTATAATTCGGTGGTTGCAGCCACAACCGATAAACCTTTACCTGAAGTTTGTAGCATATTAAAGCAAATAGAACGCGACAATGGTCGCACTGCCAGTGACAAAAAGTTTAGTCCACGGACACTCGATTTAGACTTGTTGTTTTTTGACGACGTTATTTGCGACACTCCTGCACAATTACCACGTGACGAAATTACTAAAAATGCCTTTGTGTTGCAGCCGCTTGCAGAAGTTGCCCCCGATTTTTATCATCCAGTTGTAAAGCAAACCATTGGCCAACTTTGGCAAGCGTATAACAATCCGCAACAAAAACTATGGAAGGTGGAGTTTTCTAACCCATGAGTATTATAGAAATAATTGTTTTAGCTTTGATCCAAGGATTTACCGAATTTTTACCCATTTCTAGTTCAGCCCATTTAATTTTGCCGTCGCAAATATTAGGCTGGCAAGATCAGGGATTAGCGTTTGATGTCGCAGTACATGTTGGGACGTTAATTGCTGTGGTGATTTATTTTCGCAAAGAAGTCGGTAGCATTCTCGCCCAGTGGTTTAAATCGTTTGGCGCGCAAGGCGCGACCGATGATAGTAAGTTAGGCTGGTGGATAATTTTAGGCACTATCCCGGCAGCCATATTAGGCTTATTGTTAAAAGATGTAGTCGAAATGTATTTGCGCAGCGCGTGGGTGATTGCCGCGACGACAATTTTATTTGGCTTATTATTGTGGTACGCCGATGCAAAAAGTAAACAAGTTAAAACGATTTACCAATTAAATTGGAAAACAGCGCTGCTGATTGGTTTAGCCCAAGCAGTGGCGATTATTCCGGGTACTTCACGCTCCGGTATTACTATTACTGCCGGTTTAATGCTGGGGATGAATAAACAAAGTGCGGCACGTTTTTCGTTTTTACTGGCTATTCCAATTATTTCCATGATGGGCCTGTATTACACCGCCGAGTTGGCATTAGGTGACACTGCGGTAGATTGGAATACGTTAATATTAGGCGTAGTGCTATCATTTATATCGGCTTATACCTGTATTTATATGTTCTTAAAAGTAATAGAGCGCATGGGTATGCTGCCATTTGTACTGTATCGGTTATTATTAGGGTTAGGGTTAATCGTATTTTTAACCCTGTAGCTTAATTTGTAATGCTTGTTAAAGCCTTCCACGTTGGAAGGCTTTTTTGTCATTATAATAGTAGCAATTATGGCACCGGTGAAATGCAGCTGCCTCATGGTAACTGCAGGTAAATTTTGGCATTATAGCGCCATTAACGCTTTGCCACGGTGTAAAGCAAGCGCAGCTTTAAGGAAAGTTAATGCATATACATATTTTAGGCATTTGTGGCACCTTTATGGGGGGCATTGCGGCTATTGCAAAGTCGCTGGGTCATAAAGTCACCGGTTCTGATCAAAACGTTTATCCGCCCATGAGCACGCAATTGCAACAATTGGGTATTGAGCTAACTCAAGGCTACGATGTAGCGCAGTTAACGCCCACGCCTGATATAGTGGTGGTTGGTAATGCCATGAGTCGCGGTAACCCGTGTGTAGAGTATGTGTTGGATAAAGGCCTGCCTTACACATCAGGCCCAGAGTGGTTAAAGCATAACTTATTGCAAAACTCATGGGTGCTCGCCGTTGCCGGTACCCATGGTAAAACCACCACCGCGAGTATGCTTGCCTGGATATTAGAGTATGCGGGCTTAAAGCCGGGGTTTTTAATTGGCGGGGTGGTACAAAATTTTGGTGTGTCGGCAAAAGTTGGCGAAACGCCTTTTTTTGTCATTGAGGCCGATGAATACGACACCGCCTTTTTTGATAAGCGCAGCAAGTTTGTTCACTACTTACCTCGCACGCTTATTTTAAATAACCTTGAATTTGATCATGCGGATATTTTTGACGATTTAAACGCAATTAAAAAACAATTTCATCATTTAATGCGTACCTTACCGAGTAGCGGCAAAGTTATTTGGCCGCAACAAGATGCAGCATTACAAGAGGTGATTAAACAAGGTTGTTGGAGCGAAACAGAAACACTGGGTGGTAACTGGAGTTATCAGCTGTTAAGTGCTGATGGCAGTAAGTTTAATGTGTTGTTAGATGGGCAGCCGCAAGGGTGTGTGAACTGGCAAGCAATGGGATTACATAATGTAAACAATGCGCTTATGGCCATTGCAGCAGCACGCCATGTTGGCATTGCTGTTGAGCATAGCATAGCGGCGCTCGGGGAGTTTATTAGTCCTAAACGGCGTATGGAGCTCAAAGCGGATATCAATAACATTAAAGTGTATGACGACTTTGCCCACCACCCAACGGCAATTAAAACCACCCTTGCAGGACTGCGGGCAAAAGTGGGTGATGAAAAAATTATTGCGATTTTAGAGCCGCGCTCTAACACCATGAAAATGGGCGTGCATCAACATACTTTACTGGCATCGTTAGCGGATGCAGACGAAGTGCTGTTATTTGAACCGGATAACTTAACTTGGTCGTTAAAAGAACAAGCCGCTGCGGCGGGTATGCAATGCTTTACCAATACTCAGTGTATTATCGATAACCTAGTTGAAAACATTGCCCCTAACCAGCATGTATTAATTATGAGTAATGGTGGTTTTAACGGTTTACAGCAACAATTAGTTGATGCGCTGCATAAAACATTCAACGGAGAATAGTGTGCAATTTAAAGATAAAATTACCTTAGCCTTTAGCGGTGCGTCGGGCGCGCCTTATGGCTTACGCTTACTCGAAGTGTTATTAGCGCAACAATTTCAGGTCTATGTGCTTATATCGAGTGCCGCTCGAGTGGTGTTCGATACTGAGTCAAATATTAAGCTGTCTGCCAATGAAGCTAAAGCCAGCGAGCAATTATCCGCGTTATTTAACGCTCAGCCAGAGCAGTTAAAAGTATATGGCAAAGATAACTGGTTTAGCCCCGTTGCTTCGGGCTCTGCTGCTCCGAAAAAAATGGTGGTGTGTCCATGCAGTGCCGGCACTGTGTCGGCGATTGCAGTAGGCGCGTCGGATAACCTATTAGAGCGTGCGGCAGATGTGGTGATCAAAGAGCGCGGGCAGCTCATTTTAGTGCCGCGTGAAACGCCATTTAATCCAATTCATCTTGAGAACATGCTTAAGCTTGCGCGTTTAGGCGTAACGATTATGCCGGCGTCACCGGGGTTTTATCATCAACCGCAAAGTATTGCAGATTTAGTGGATTTTATGGTGGCACGTATTTTAGATCATTTAAATATAAAACATGACCTAACAAAGCGTTGGGGTTATGGTGAGGGTAAGTAATGAATAAGCCAAATATCGCGTTAAATATTGAAGGCCTTACCAAGGTTTATAAAAATGGGTTACAAGCCGTTCAAGGCATAGATTTACAGGTACAACAAGGGGACTTTTTTGCTCTGTTAGGGCCAAATGGTGCCGGCAAATCAACCACAATTGGGGTTATTGCTTCGCTAGTAAATAAAACCCAAGGCAAGGTCGAAGTATTTGGTCATGATATTGACACCGATCTTGAAGCGGCCAAGTCACACCTAGGGCTGGTACCGCAAGAGTTTAACTTTAGTCAATTTGAAACCTTAAGCCAAATCTTAGTCACTCAAGCTGGTTATTATGGTGTGCCACGCGCTGAAGCCCACAAACGCGCCGAAAAGTACTTAGCGCAACTGAGTTTACTAGATAAAAAAGATAAGCCAGCACGTACCCTGTCGGGCGGCATGAAGCGCCGCTTAATGATTGCGCGGGCGTTAATGCACGAGCCTAAGCTGCTTATTTTAGATGAGCCCACAGCAGGTGTTGATATAGAACTGCGTCGCTCGATGTGGGACTTTTTACGGCAAATAAACGAGCAAGGCGTGACGATTATTTTAACTACGCACTACCTCGAAGAGGCTGAGTTATTGTGTAAAAATATCGCCATTATTGATACCGGGCGTATCGTCGAAAACACCACCATAAAAGCCTTGCTTGCTAAGCTAGATAAAGAAACTTTTATTTTAGATTTGAAAACGCCGGCGCAACCAGTCGACCTGCAAGGCTATCGCTTTACCATGACCGACGAGCATACCGTTGAGGTTGAAGTGGCGAAATCACAAGGCTTAAATGCGGTGTTTAGTGCGCTAACCGCACAAGGCAATACGGTACTGAGTATGCGTAACAAGGCGAATCGATTAGAAGAATTGTTTGTTGGATTATTAGAACAAGGGCGGGGCAAGTAGATGTTTAAATATGGCGTAGCCTTAAAAAGTATTTGGATCAAAGAATGTATTCGTTTTTTACGTATTTGGGTGCAAACCTTAGTACCGCCAGCGATCACCATGAGCTTATATTTTGTTATCTTTGGTAACTTAATTGGTTCACGTATAGGTGAAATGGGGGGCTTTAGTTACATGGAATTTATAGTGCCGGGGTTAATTATGATGTCGGTGATCACGAATTCTTATTCAAATGTCGCCTCTAGTTTTTACTCTACAAAGTTTCAAAAAAGCATTGAAGAGTTGTTGGTCGCCCCAGTGCCTAACTATATTATTGTACTCGGTTACATGGGCGGCGGCATGACGCGCGGCATGATGGTGGGTTTCATTGTTACCTGTGTGTCATTATTTTTTGTAGATATTCAAATACATAATATTTTTGTGATTATGGCCACAGTAATATTAACCTCAGCGGTGTTTGCATTAGGTGGCTTAATTAACGCCATTCATGCCAATAGCTTTGATGATATTAGTATTATACCTACCTTTATTTTAACGCCGTTAACCTATTTAGGGGGGGTATTTTACTCCATCACCTTATTACCTGAGTTTTGGCAGGGCGTGTCGCAGGCAAACCCGATTATTTATATGGTAAATGCGTTTCGTTATGGTTTTTTAGGTGTCTCTGATGTGGATTTAAGTGTTGCTCTTGGAGTGATCCTTGTGTTTATTACCGTGTTATTTACATGGGCACTAACATTAATTAAAAAAGGTGTGGGGCTGAGACACTAATGAGTGACGCTAATTCGCGAAGTATTGTATCTAATCAAGCCGGGCTGCATGAAAAGCTGGATGAAATAGTTAATAAACATTTAACGGCAGCGTTTAAAAAGCCGATTGCCGCGCATACCCAAACAGCCTTTGACGAGGTAAATGCAAAAGTACAGGCATTTAACGGCAACATTATTTTAGACTCTTGCTGTGGCGTGGGTGAAAGTACTGCAAATTTAGCTAAACGTCACCCGGATGCGCTCGTGATTGGTATTGATAAGTCGTCACATCGCTTAGAAAAGCATGATGTTGAGTACAAGCAAACCGACAGTGGTCAGTATATTTTGGTGCAAGCTGACTTAAATGACTTTTGGCGTTTAGCGGTGGCGGCAAATTGGCAGCCTAGCCACCATTATTTGCTTTATCCTAACCCGTGGCCTAAAGCTAAGCATATTCAACGGCGCTGGCACGGTGCGGCTATTTTCCCGTTTATTGTAAAACTTGGCGGGAAGTTAGAGCTACGTAGTAATTGGGATATTTACGTGAAGGAGTTTGCCAGAGCGCTTGAGCTCACTGGCAATCCGTGTCAGGTGTCGCTTTATGAATCGAGCGAAGCGATCACACCGTTTGAACGTAAATATTGGGCGAGTGGCCAGCAAAGCCACCGGCTGGTGATTAACTTAATGCCCGCTGTGAGTGCTTAACGGGTTTACATGTGACGTTGTTTGCGCAATATAATTGCCTTGCATCAGCGTCACATTTGCTTTGTGCAACGCATCCGCGATGGCCTTATTTTCTACCATAGTGGCGATTAATTGTATGCCATGTTGCTTCGCGGTAGCCGCTGTGTGGGTGACGAACAACGCGGTGTTTTTATCGTGAACTATTTGCTTTACTAACATCCCATCTAGTTTGATACCGTCAATTTCCAACTTCAAGATATTCAATGTATTCGCAAAGTCATTGCCAAAACTATGGATCATCACTTTAATTCCCTTACTTTTTATCATCGTAATAAAGGCTCTTACGCTTAAGTAATTAGCAATAACGTGCGGCTCTAATAATACCAAGGTGATGTTGGCCGGATGGGGATAACGTTGTAACTCATTGGCAATATATTCATTGATATTTGGGTCTAAAATGTCCTGAATAGAAACCGTTAAGCTCCAGCTAACTTGGGTTTTACGAAAGCGGTTAATGCACTGTGTAAATAAACGATGGGTTAATAGCCCGTCCATTCGTAAGCGTTGCACGGTATGCGTAAAGGCGTCGGGAGTTAAAATCTCACCGTGCGCGGTGACGATACGTGGCGTGCATTCATAATGCAGCGTTTGCTTGGTGTGATTATCTATAACGGCTTGAAAGTAAGGGACAACCCGCTTATTGTCAAATGCTTCACGCACTTCATGCGCTATTTCCAGGTTATACAAGTACAGCGCCTTGGAGTCGTTTACAGCTTCCGAATAATTGACAATATGATGATTACCTTGCTTAGCTTGTAATGCCGCTATATGGGCATTTTTAAGCAGTAATGATTTATTTCCCCGTGCAATGCCGGCACGCAGGGAAATATAAATAAAGGGTTCGACTAAAAATGGAGTGTTAAAATTATACGATAAAATTAAATTAGTGAGCTCATCATACGGGGTATCCTTTGCAGTAAGTAACACTAACTTGTTTGTCGCAATTCGATATACTCGGTAGTTTTTAGCACTATGTTGCTGGAAATAGGTGAGTAACTTTTTCATCACTTTATCACCCACTTTGGTGCCATAAAAACGGTTAATATTTTCAATTTCATGCACCCAAATAATAGCCATTTGCATGTGGTGGACAGAGCTATTGGCAAAGTGTTTTTCAAGTGCTATGTGGTTTTCAAACCCGGTGCCAGAATCACGCATGGCGGCGCGTTTAGCGAGGTATTTATACATCACTACGACGAGTATGCTAATGAGCAAAAAGAAGCCGGCTAACAGCGCAGGTACTAATGCACTTTGAGCTAACATTTGCTTTACCGACTGTTGGCGAATTGCGGCACCGCTTAAGTAACTAATGCCATTTTTATCTATGTGTGGAACATAAACCGCTTTAAAATTGCCCCATTGATTAGTTGCGATTTCGAACACCGGCTCGGTCGATAAAAAAGCGGCGATGTTAGTGGCCGTTGCCTCTGGATATAAATCTAAAAACTGAGTAACTAGGCCATTATTTTGATCTTCTTGGGTGTAACTGGAGGCGCTTAAGTATACTTTGTCGTTTATTAACACCATGGAGTATACATAGGCAATATCGAGAGCCTGAGCCAGCTCGGAGAGTTGCTTTGTTTTTCGTTCGTAATTTGCAAAATTTATGCTTTGCGTTTGATTCACTTGAGCATGATAGTCATCACCTAAAATGTGTTTGGCGCTAATAGCGGCATTAATTAGGCGGTTATCGATGGCTGCAATTGTATCGCGCTGAATAACGCTATAGGTATAATATACACAGCTAATTAAGCTGGCTAAAAACAACATAAAACCACAAGTAACCGTGCTTTTCCTCAACTTTTCCAGCAGCATAATATTCCCTTTTTATTGTTAAAATTAATTATACTGAAAAAAAGTAAATGCCCAACGACTTAATACACTTTTATAAAAAAAGATAAAAAGTAGGCAATTTTTCATTTTTTTGTCATGTCATTTAGCGTTTTTATGGCTTTAAACGAGACATTTTATTTAGATTGCAGTAAAGTTAGCGCAACTTATTAGAAACCCTGTTATTTAAAAAATACGCAAATTTAGCTGTTTAATAGATATGCAGGCGATTTTTAGCCACACACTAGGTATGAAGATGGATCAAAAGCGTTTTGCCGTCGCCTCTAAAGAAAGCCTTAAGCGTATATTTACTGTACCTGAAGCGCCAGACTCTACTTTAAGCAAAATAGAGCTTGAAATATCGAGCAATTTAGCGGGCTTTTTAAACGAAAATATTGCCGCAATTGAAAAACCATTGCATGAAATTGAAAAAGACTTTCAATCGGCGGTGATCCCCGAAAACCCCACATTTGTCTCAGCTTATGCGCAAGATATTATGGAGCAACTTGTGGCCCACTCGGTGCATACTGCTGCACCAAGCTTTATTGGTCATATGACGTCTGCGTTACCGCATTTTTTATTACCATTATCAAAGTTAATGGTGGGGCTAAATCAAAACTTAGTAAAAATAGAAACATCTAAAGCATTTACCCCCCTTGAACGTCAAGTATTAGGCATGATGCATCATTTAGTTTACGCGCAAGACGATGCGTTTTATTCAAAATGGATGCACAGTGCAAAAACCTCATTAGGTGCCTTTTGCTCAGGGGGCACCATTGCCAATATCACAGCGCTTTGGATAGCCCGCAACCGCCTATTAAAACCTGATGGTGATTTTAAAGGTATAGGTGCACAAGGGCTAGTTGCGGGAATGCTGCACTATGGCTACAAAGGGCTGGCTATTTTAATTTCAGAGCGTGGCCATTATTCGCTCGGTAAAGCGGCAGATTTATTAGGTATTGGCCGGGAAAACTTAGTGGGTATTAAAACCTGCGACAACAATAAAGTAGATGTTAATGCGATGCGTAACAAAGCGTTAGAGCTTGAAGCGCAGGGCATTAAGGTGATGGCTATTATTGGCGTGGCGGGTACCACCGAAACCGGTAATATTGACCCCCTTGAAGCAATGGCAGATTTAAGTGAAGAGTTAAATTGTCATTTTCATGTTGATGCTGCGTGGGGGGGCGCTACGCTATTATCTAATACGTACCGCCAGTTACTCAAGGGGGTTGAGCGTGCCGATTCAATTACCATTGATGCACATAAACAAATGTATGTGCCGATGGGAGCCGGGTTGGTATTATTTAAAGATCCCAGTGCGACCGATGCCATTGAACACCATGCCGAATATATTTTACGTAAAGGGTCAAAAGATTTAGGTAGTCATACTCTTGAGGGAAGTCGCCCAGGTATGGCAATGTTAGTGCATGCTTGCTTACGTGTAATCGGGCGTAAAGGCTACGAACTGTTAATTGATCGGGGCATTAAAAAGGCCCGTTACTTTGCGAATTTAATCAACGCCGATGAAGACTTTGAGCTGATCTCCGAACCTGAGCTCTGTTTATTAACGTATCGTTATGTGCCCAAACAAATTAAACAGGCCATCGCAAAAGCCGATCCACATACTCGCTTAGAAATATTTGCCTCGCTGAATCGCTTTACCGCCAGTATGCAAAAACGCCAACGTGAATCAGGGCGCTCATTTGTATCGCGTACACGCTTAACCCCGAGTCAATACGATCATCAACCTACGGTTGTTTTTAGGGTGGTACTTGCTAACCCATTAACGTCGGGAGTGATTTTAAAAGAGATACTCGCCGAGCAAAAAGAGCTGGCAAAAACCGATCCGGTGTTTAAAAAGTATTTAAGTAAATATATGTAACGGTAACAATAACGCTTTACGTGTAAAAAAGGCGCTGTTGAATTCAACAGCGCCTTTTTTGTTGTGAGCAACGGGCTTTAAGTAAGGTTGAAGCAACTCGCTTTAATTATATTGCTGATAATGTGTTGCGAGGGCTTAATTTTTTCCATTGCTAAATACTCATCCGGCTGGTGGGCTTGTTTGATTGAACCTGGCCCCATCACAATGGTTTCGCAACCAAGTTGTTGAATAAATGGCGCTTCGGTACAGTAATTGACCGCAATGGCTTTTTGTCCCGCTATTTTTTCGGCGAGTTTAACGAGTGCGCTGTCGGTGCTGCCGTTAAACGCGGGAATGGGATCATGTAAATCAATCACAGTAACCGCATTGGGGTATTGTTGGTTTATGTCGCGGGTGGCATCAATTACTAACGCTTGCAGCTCTTGCACACTTAAACCCGGCAATGGACGCATATCTATATGCATTTCGCAGCAGCCGCAAATGCGGTTAGCGTTGTCGCCACCATGAATATTCCCCAAATTTAATGTAGGGTAGGGGATTTCAAAGTGCGATATTGAATATTTATTCTTTAATTGCTCTTTTAACAACAGTAACTTTGTGATTACTTTATGCATCACTTCAATGGCGTTAATGCCGCGTTCGGGATCGGAGCTGTGTCCCGAACGGCCCACCACTCTAATAGCCGTACTCATATGCCCTTTGTGGGTAAATACCGGTGTCATATCAGTGGGTTCACCAATAATACAGCGTGCCGGCTTTAAGTTTGGATGCTTACAAATTTGTTGCGCTCCGGCCATGGTTGTTTCTTCATCGGCGGTGGCGAGTATTAAAATTGGCTGCGTCTGCTGTTTTTCATCAAGCTCACTTATTGCTTGTAACACAAAAGCAAAAAAGCCTTTCATATCAATACTACCTAAGCCATACAATTTATTATTATGCTCAGTTAATTTAAAGGGGTTATGATTCCAGCGACTGTCGTCAAATGGCACGGTATCGGTGTGCCCGGCTAGCATTAACCCACCCTCGCCAGTACCGCGTTTTGCTAATAAATTATAACGACCTTTGCCTCCTTCTAATTCTATAATTTCGCAGCTAAATCCTAGGCTTTCGCACCACTGTGCGAGTAGTTCAATGACATTTTTATTACTCATACACAGGCTGTCTTCAATGGCGCTAATTGAAGGGGCGGCAATGAGTTGTTGGTACATAGCAATAAATGAGGGCAAAGACATAAAAAAATCCAAAATAATTATTTAATTTAATTGCATAACAATATAAAAGTATTTATGATGAATATCAATTCACTTTTTAAGCATAAATATATTAAGTAGTGCCATGAAAATACGACGATAATCAACATTCATTAACTAACAGCCTTATTTACTAGCAGTAAGCTAGTGTAAGCGAACCAAGTATAGAAGCAGTAACTAATTTTTAGATAACGAGTAAATAATGAATGTAGTGATTATTGGCGCCAGCGGCTATAGCGGCGCAGAGCTAGCAAGTTTAGTGGCTAAGCACCCTAAGCTTATTTTAACTGGCTGTTATGTATCGGCAGGTAGCTTAGATAAACATAAACTGCTTAGCGACTTATACCCCGAACATTTAGGGCTCCTCGATCAGCCTCTATTGCCGCTTAACGATGCCGCTTTTAACGACATTGAAAAATCAGCCGATTACATCTGCTTATGCACCGATCATAAAGTGAGTGTTGATTTAGCCCCGCAATTTTTAGCTATGGGTAAAAAGGTATTTGATTTGTCAGGCGGTTATCGCCTTGCCAGTAATGACGATTATGTGAACTATTATGGTTTTGAGCACCAGCACCCTGAATTATTACAGCAAGCGGCTTATGGGTTAGCCGAATGGAATAGCGAAGCCATTGCTAAGGCGCAGTTGGTCGCAGTGGCGGGCTGTTACCCGACTGCAGCGCTAAATGCACTTAAGCCCCTGCAACAAGCTGGGTTACTGAGCGAACAAAGCATTATTATTAATGCGGTATCGGGCGTGACAGGTGCGGGGCGTAAAGCCAGCATCGGGACTCATTTTTGTGAGGTATCGTTGGCGGCTTATGGTTTGTTTAATCACCGCCATGGCCCTGAAATAGAGCAGCACCTAGGGCACAGTGTACTATTTACCCCGCATTTAGGTAATTTTCCACGGGGTATTTTAGAAACTATTTACGTGCAGCTAAAACCCGGCGTTACCAGTGAACAAGTAACACACGCCTATCAAGTGTTGGCAGATGAACCGCTGATCCGCTTATTAGGCAATAAAATCCCATCCATTAAAGGGGTTGTAAAGCAACCTTATGTCGATATAGGTTGGCAGCAGCAAGGCAGCCAGCTAATTGTAATGGCCGCCATAGACAACTTATTAAAAGGCGCCGCAGGTCAAGCATTGCAGTGCATTAATTTATCGCTGGGATTAGCACCCACCACAGCCTTAAAAGGAACGCATTAATGAGTAAAAAAACCTGGGTTATTAAGCTTGGCGGTGCGGTGTTAAATAGCGAAAACGCCGCTAACGCATTATTTAATGTATTAAATGAACAACAAAATGCACAGTTTGTGATTGTGCACGGCGGTGGTGCGCTAGTGGATACTTGGCTCAAAGAAGCGGGTTTTGCGACTGCGAAGCACCAAGGTTTACGCATTAGTCCTGCTGAGCAAATGCCATACATAGTGGGTGCGCTTGCGGGCTGTGCCAATAAACAATTGTTGAGCCAAGCTATCAGTGCAGGTCACAAACCCGTGGGGCTTAGCCTCTATGAAGCAGGGGTTAGCGCTACGCAAAAATTAAAAGCGCTGTGTTTAGTTGGCGAATGCAGCAGTAACCAAGACTCGATAGTAAATGAATTGCTAGCACTGGGCCGGTTACCTATTGTCAGCTCGATTGGCTTTGACGAGCAAGGTACTTGGTACAATGTGAATGCCGATGAAGCGGCTGCAGCGATTGCGAATAACTTAAACGCAGAACTTATTTTTATGACAGATGTCGCAGCTGTGCTGGATGCAAACAAGCAGCCGTTACATCAATTAAACACACAACACATTGATAACTTAATAAATGAAGGAGTAATAGTGGGCGGGATGGAGGTCAAAGTTAAGACCAGTCTTCACGCTGCCCAACACTTACGACGTGGTGTGTATATTTCTAGCTGGCAAAAGCCAGAAAACTTAACAGCTTTGCTTGCAGGCGAGCATGTTGGCACTAAAATTACACCATAGGGTTATCATGATAGAACATTTTTTAACGGGTCTTGAGTTAGACCAGCAGGGCGCACTTAATTTACTTAAATTGGCGCAAGATATAAAAGCAAACCCACAAAAATATAACCAGGCACTGGCAGGAAAGTCAGTGGTGACGTTATTTGAAAAGCAAAGCTTACGTACTCGTTTATCGTTTGATATTGGTATAAACCGTTTAGGTGGTCATGCGGTGTATTTAGATCAGCAAAACGGCGCGATGGGTGCCCGTGAGTCAGTACAAGATTTCGCTTTGAATATTTCTACTTGGGCTGATGGCATTGTTGCCCGTGTTAACCAGCACAGCACCTTGACCACCTTAGCAGAATATTCATCGGTGCCTGTGGTGAATAGCTTGTGTGATTTATACCACCCTTGCCAAGCCTTAGCAGACTTTTTAACGCTACAAGAAGTGCATGGAGATGTGAGTGAATTAAAAGTGGCTTACTTAGGCGAAGGTAATAACGTTACTCATTCACTGATGTTACTTGCGGCTACTTTAGGTACTGATTTTGTAGCGGTGACTCCAAAGGGGAGCTCACCGGATTCGCAAATACTGAAAAAAGCAGAGCAAATAGCAGCCATGAACGGCGCTTCAGTGATGGTGAGCGATAGAGTAGAAGCGGCGGTGGGTGCAAACGTCGTCTACGCAGATACCTGGGTATCTATGGGAGACACTAGATCGCTTGCGCAAGTAAAAGAAAAATACATGCCTTATCAGTTAAATAAAGCATTATTAGAGCAAACAGGTGCTAGCACGGTATTACATTGCCAACCGGCTCACCGTGAATTTGAAATTACCTCAGAGGTAATGGACGGTCCAGCATCTAAAATTATTCAACAAGCAGAGAATCGCATGCATGCGCAAAATGCTCTGTTAGTTACATTATTAAATCCAAATTTTGTTAAGGAACACCTATGAGTTCAATTAAAAAAGTCGTTTTAGCCTATTCGGGTGGTCTTGATACGTCGGCTATCGTGCCATGGTTAAAAGAAAACTACGGTTGTGAAGTGGTGGCGTTTGTAGCCGATGTAGGCCAAGGTGCAGAAGAGCTTGAAGGCGTTGAAGCTAAAGCGATTGCATCAGGTGCATCTGAGTGTTACGTAGTTGACTTAAAAGACGAAATGGTCAGTGACTACATTTACCCAACGCTAAAAACGGGCTCTATTTACGAAGGCACATACTTATTAGGCACATCGATGGCGCGCCCAATTATTGCAAAAGCGCAGGTTGAAATTGCCCGTAAAGTTGGTGCAGATGCACTTTCGCATGGTTGTACCGGTAAAGGTAATGATCAAGTACGTTTTGAATCGTGCTTTGCGGCCCTTGCCCCAGATTTAAAAGTAATCGCACCTTGGCGTGAGTGGGACTTATCAAGCCGTGAATCATTGCTTGATTACTTAGCTGAGCGTGATATTCCATGCTCTGCGTCAGCGACTAAAATTTATAGCCGTGATGCCAACGCTTGGCACATATCGCACGAAGGTGGCGAGCTGGAAGATCCTTGGTGCCAACCAACAGAGCAAGTATGGACGTGGACTAACTCACCAGAGCAAGCACCAGACAAAGCCGAGCTGGTAACATTAAAAGTGGTTGCTGGTGAAGTGGTTGCGGTGAATGGCGAAGAGCTAAAACCTTACGATTGCTTAGTGAAACTAAACGATATTGCTGCGCCTCACGGTGTAGGCCGTGTTGATATTGTAGAAAACCGTTTAGTAGGGATGAAATCGCGCGGTTGTTACGAAACCCCAGGCGGTACGGTAATGATGGCGGCACTGCAGGCGATTGACGAGTTAGTACTCGATAAAGCAAGTCGTAAGTGGAAAGAAGTGCTGGGCGGCGAGTTTTCACACCTGGTTTATGATGGTCGCTGGTTTACTCCACTGAAAGACTCTATTTTAGCCGGTGCCGAGGCATTATCTACACTTGCAACCGGTGAAGTGGTGCTTAAGCTATACAAAGGCCAAGTGACTGCGGTACAAAAGCAATCACCAAATAGTTTATACAGTGAAGCGTTTGCCACCTTTGGTGAAGATGATGTGTACGACCAATCACATGCAGAAGGCTTTATTCGTTTATTCTCGCTTTCAAGCAGAATTTCAGCACTAACTAAAAAGTAATTTTTACGGCCCCTTGTAGCAAGGGGCCTTAGCGGGTTTGGAGAGATTTCATGGCATTATGGGGCGGTCGTTTTTCTACAGGGCCAGATGAGGCGTTTAAGCAATTTAACGACTCACTGCCTTTTGATTACCAGTTAGCAGAGCAAGACATTATTGGCTCAGTGGCGTGGGCTGGGGCACTTGAGCAAGTTAATGTACTTTCAAGTGACGAGCACAAAGCATTAGTTACAGCATTATATGAGCTACTTGAAGAGGTAAAAGCCAATCCACAAGCGGTTGCCACTTCGGGTGCTGAAGATATTCATTCACATGTTGAAGCTGCTTTAATAGAAAAAGTAGGTGATTTAGCTAAAAAATTACATACAGGCCGAAGCCGTAATGACCAAGTCGCTACCGATTTTAGGTTGTGGTGTCGTGATACTGCAGATCATATTTTAAAAGCCATTGCGCAATTAAAAGGTGAATTTGTAGCACTCGCAGAACGCGAGCTAGGGACAATTTTGCCAGGTTATACGCATCTACAACGTGCCCAGCCGGTATTATTTAGTCACTGGTGTATGGCGTATGTAGAAATGCTAGAGCGTGATGAAAGCCGCTTACAAGACGCCAAAGCACGGATGAATTTTTGCCCGTTAGGCAGCGGCGCATTAGCTGGCACCGCTTATCCCATTGATCGCCAAGCACTTGCTCAAGGCTTGGGTTTTACTGGCGCAACTAAAAATAGCTTAGATGGTGTGTCAGATCGTGACTTTGTGGTGGAATTATTGAGTTGTGCTTCAATTTCGATGATTCATCTATCACGTATGGCAGAAGATTTAATTTTTTATAACTCGGGTGAAGCGGGCTTTATTGAGCTTGCCGATAATGTGACTTCGGGCTCATCGCTGATGCCGCAGAAAAAGAACCCCGATGCACTTGAACTGATCCGTGGTAAAACAGGACGTGTATTCGGTGCGTTTAGCGCCATGATGATGACCTTAAAAGCGCTACCACTGGCCTACAATAAAGATATGCAAGAAGACAAAGAAGGCATATTTGACGCCATGCCAACCTGGCTTGCGTGTATTCATATGGCCCAAGCGTGTATTAAAGGAATTAAAGTAAAAGGCGATCGTACCCTTGCCGCAGCGAAAGGCGGCCATGCTAATGCGACTGAACTTGCCGATTATTTAGTGGCTAAAGGCGTTCCTTTTAGAGAGGGACATCATATTGTCGGTGTGCTGGTGCAGTTAGCCATTAGCGAAAATAAAACCCTCGAACAGTTGTCGCTGGAACAATATAAGTCGGTAAATGCAGTATTTGAACAAGATGTCTACCCTGTACTTGAAATTGACGCCTGTATTAAGGCACGTCAAGCACTTGGCGGCACATCGCTTGAGCAAGTAACGAGCGCTATAAAAGCGGCGAAAAAAAAACAGCAAATAACGGTTCGTGATGCCAATTTAGACGATGTGGAGTCAATAGCTAAGCTGGTGCAGCACTGGGCCACCGTTGGCGAAAACTTGCCACGTGCTAAAAGTGATATGGTGCATTCGATTAATGAATTTGCGGTCACAGAAATTAATGGCAAAGTGTCGGGCTGTGCTTCGTTGTATATTTACGATACCGGCTTAGCTGAAATCCGCTCTTTAGGCATAGACCCTCAAAGCGTGGTTTCAGGGCAAGGCAGACAATTAGTTGAACACTTGTTAGCAAAAGCCAAAAAATTGGCACTTAATAGAGTAATAGTTTTGACACGTGTGCCAGATTTTTTTGAAAAGCAGCGCTTTACGTTTTGTAGCAAAGACAGCTTACCAGAAAAAGTAATGAAAGATTGCGAGCTGTGTTTACGTAAAGAAAACTGTGACGAAGTGGCAATGGAATATATCTTAAAGCTAAACACTAAAGCGGAGATCCCGTGTAAAAACGTAGCTTAAGCCTCCCTGGATGCAAAAACGCACGATTATCCCGTGCGTTTTTTTATACCTAAAATAGATGCTTTCAGAGCTGTAAATTTTACTGTTTAATGTTTTTTGTATTATTATTTTAAAGTTGGCACAATGGCTGCATTGTTGTAAGTGTCTAAATGGCAATAAGGTTCAAGAGAACACCATTGCTTTAACGCGGTAATACATACCGCACTTATTAAGGTACACTGC